>JARRRG010000477.1:0-9190 GCA_037380965.1 Deltaproteobacteria bacterium | reverse complement strand
GGCTGACCTTTTCTTATCCTGACTAAGAATCAACGAATCTAATATCGGTTCGACGGCTTCCTTTGCTTCCGGAAAATGACGCATCTGTATAAGGTAAAATCCTAAGGCGGTTCTGGCATCGATCAATCTGGTCATGATTTCTTCTGTCTTCGGCAGCTTTTCCAAACAGGACACCCGTTTTCTGCAATAGGCTATAGAGTCATTGATTGATGCTGTCTTCTCCGCTTGCTCCGAAGCCATTTCTGAGTAGTAAGCCCCTTTGTCATAATCCTCGCTTGCGACGTAATGTTCGGCTAGGACACCGAAATGTTCACGAAGGTCCTCCCGGTGTAACCCTTCGATTGCACGTGCGATTTGACCATGAAGTTTCTGCCGCTTTGCGCTTAATAGGGAATCATACACCACCTCTCGGGTCAGAGCATGTTTGAAGACATAAGTACATTCGGGATATATTCCTCGCTCGTAGAGAAGCTCAGCGTCCTTAAGAACAGAGAGATGGGAGAGCAATTCTTGCTCTGACAAGCCTGAAGTCGTCTTTATCAGCTCATAACTGAATTCTCTCTCGATCACTGAACCCGTCTGCAGGAGGCCTTTCGCTGCGTCGGGAAGCGAGTCCACTCGGGCCATGATCATCTCCTGGATCGTGGAAGGAATGGTCATCCCCTTGATACGGCCGGATCGATTTTTCGAGCATTAAGAATGTCGGTTACCATCGTAAGGGTTTCACGGTTGGAGAGTCGGTTTAGGTTCAACTGGCTGTGATAGGACTTTGCACCCCAGGTGTGGACAAACTCTGTCCGATACGTGAATATCAGTAGGACTCTTGCTCCCGGAATGCCCTCCAGGAGCCGTTTCGAAAGATCCTCCGAACTCTTGTCCATCCAATGCAAATCCTCGAACGCGAGGATGAGGGGCCGCATGCCAGAACCCTTAAGGACGATCCTCTTCACCGTCTCGATGATCCTCTCCTTCCTCGCTTCTGGACTCATGGGAATCTTGTCGATCCCGCTGTCCTTGACTGATAGGATCTCGAGAAGATAGGGGAGGGTTGAGGATTCTTCCGCCTCCAGTAATTGGAGGCCTCGCTTCACTTTTTCCCGGATCTCCCGATCCTTGTCATCTTTCTGTATCCCAAAGTTTGACTTCAGCACGTCTATGATCGGGTGATAAGAAATTCCTCTGCTGTAGGAAAGGCACTTCCCCTCCAAAAAAGTCGCATTCTCGTTGCTCACAGCCTTTCTGAACTCGTACAAAAGCCTGGACTTACCAACGCCTGCTTCACCTACGATGGAAACGGCTTGCCCACGACCTCCTTTGGCCCGCTCGAATGCATCGAGCATGATCTCAAGTTCCCGTTCTCTGCCTACGAAACGGGTAAGCCCTCTCTCAGCACTCACATCGAACCTCGTCCGCCTGGTGCTGGGAGCTATCACCCGGTAGGCCTTCATGGGCTCTTCATTGCCCTTGACATCCCTGAATCCGAGTCCCTCAAAGCGGAAGAAGCCCTCCGTCAGCTTAAACGTCTCCTCTGTGACACACGTAGTCCCTGACTCCGCGAGCCCTTCCATGCGTGATGCCGTATTCACCGTATCCCCGACCGCGGTGAACTCGACTCTCAGGTCATTGCCCACGGTGCCCACAACCACCGGACCCGTGTTGATACCGATTCTCATTTTCACAGCCGGGAAGCCGCTTTCTTCTCTGATTTTCTCGCTAAACCTGGCCATTTCCCGGTGGATGGCAAGGGAGGAACGAATGGCTCTCTGAGGTGCGTCCTCCAATGCTATGGGTGCCCCGAATAAAGCCATAAGCCCGTCACCGGTGAGTTGGTTCACCGTGCCCTCGTACTCGTGAACCTTGTGAATGAGGATCTCCTGTACCCGGTCCATCAGGGCGTACGCATCTTCAGGACCGAGCTTTTCCACGAGCGGCGTGAAGCCGACCATGTCACAAAACATCACGGTGACGTGTCTGCGCTCGCCCTCAATCTTGTCCCGTTGAGAGAGGACTTTCTCGGTCAGGCCGCTTGGGAGATATTTCTGAATTTTGGCGAGCTTTTCGTCGAAGGAGAGGTCTTCAGGAAGGCGGTCGGTGGGCTGAAGAAAACTTTGGCCGCATTCACCACAGAACTTGAATAGGGCGGGATTTGCTGATTTGCATTGCGGGCAAACTCTTTCCAGCTTTGATCCGCAATTGCCGCAGAATTTTACGCTTTCAGGATTCTCGAAGCCGCACTGTGGGCATTTCATCGTTTTCCCCTTTGGCAGGATCGAGAAGGAACCGGAGATGTCAGCGGAGCGAGTCAGAGTCCGGCACGCGTGGATTCACGCACGGGTAGAAGGTGATTGAGTTCGTAATCTCAAGGGATTATCTTATTTTAGGAAGAAGGAAGTCGTCTGTCAACGAATTCCTCGGACTCGGATCTCGTGGCTCGATCCTTCAACCCATCACGTTCGCTGAGTGAGCTTTCGCTATACGACGAGACGGTACGCAGGTCGGCAAGGAGACCGACAGCGATCAGTGCGGCAAGCATGAGCGGTGATGACCGGCAGGAACTCGCGGGAGAGTTGCGTTGGCCGCAAATGTCGGGTACGTACTGTCGGGAGGCTCTATGGAAAACGCCGCCCAAAGCAAAGATATACGAGGCATTGACCGCGGTTGGCGACAACCGGGTGAAGCTTCAAGCAGAGCACCAGGCAGAGGTTTCATCGTCCGACAGGACCAAGACCTACATCGTGGAGTGGACTCCCGATAGACGATCCATAACATCGAACGACAATGCGTCCTACTGGCAGGGATACATGGGATATCCGATCGTAGCGGTGCTCATGCTTCTGGGCAGCGTGGACTTCCACAAAGAGGTGGCGGACCTGTTATCGGGAATTCCCTGGAAATCGCTCAACAAGCGATTTCGAAATAAGTACGACAACGCGATTGAGTCGGTCCTTGCAGAGCTCGACGCCAAAGGCGTCGATCGGGACCGTATTTCCACCGAAGTGGAGAGCATCGTGGAGCAAATTGAACGCCTGAATATGGGAAAGATGCCGAGAAGAAGAAGGCCTCCCAGGGAACATCGACCGGAGAAATGAGCCGAAAGAAGTACGGCTGCATTCAGTCCCGCCCGTCTCTTCTCGACCGGCAGCGCGGTGACGATTGGATTAGTAAAGAATAGCCGTCTTTTTGACACCCCGGAGTACGGACGGCCTGACCTGGGTCGGCTCCCATGGTGAGTGCCATCCCGGGAGCGGAACCCGCGCGTCGGAACCGGTTCCCGGAGGTGAAGTCACCATGACATGGTGGATAGATTCAAGCGTGAGCAACGCGCAGATTCGGATAAATCATCGATGAATGACGCCTCAACCAAACGATCAGTGCTCTATGTCGCAACGTTGACCTCCTTTCTGGCTCCCTTTATGGGATCGGCCACGAATGTGGCGCTGCCGTCCATCCAGAAGGACTTTCACCTTGACGCCATTATCCTGGCGTGGATTGCCACCTCCTATCTGTTGTCTTCGGCTGTTTTTCTGGTCCCCCTCGGGAAAGCCGCGGACATCTACGGTCGGAAGAAGATGTATGTGTACGGACTCTATGTGATCACGATTTCATCGTTCCTCAGCGCAACTTCGATCAATCCGTACATGCTTCTGGCTTCCCGTGTGCTTCAGGGTATTGGAAGCGGTATGACATTCGCCACGGGAATGGCCATTATCACTTCGGTTTTCCCACCCCTGGAGCGGGGAAGAGCCATAGGAATCACCGTGGGCGCCGTCTGTGCGCGGAAGCTGACAGGAGAGTGGGCTGACGCTCGCGGAGAAGAGCTGGATATTGTCGGGTCTGTCCTTTACGGCGTGGGGATACTTCTCATTATGGTGGGGTTTTCAATTGTGCCGTCAGTGAAGAGCGTCTGGGCAATAGTTTCGGGGGTCGCGTTTATCGGATGCTTCGCGTGGTGGGAGCTCAGGGCCACATCGCCGGTGTTCAATCTTGAACTGTTCACCCATAACAGGACGTTTGCATTTTCGAGTCTTGCCGCGCTGATAAACTACAGCGCGACATTCGCCATCACGTTTCTGCTCAGCCTGTACCTCCAATACATCAAGGGTCTGTCACCGGAAACAGCGGGCATGGTTCTGGTCGCGCAGCCGATCATGATGGCGGGCTTCTCTCCCTTGGCCGGGAAGCTTTCAGACCGCATTGAGCCCCAAAAAGTCGCTTCCCTGGGCATGGGCATCATCGCGGTCGGACTCCTTATCATGAGCTTCCTGAGCCGGCAAACGAGTCTCGTGTTAATCGTCCTGGATCTGCTGATGCTCGGTTTTGGATTCGCCCTCTTCTCCTCGCCAAACATGAATGCGATCATGAGCAGTGTGCAACGGAAGTTCTACGGTATCGCGGCGGGATCGGTTGCTTCGATGCGCCTTCTCGGTCAGATGTTCAGCATGGGGATTGCCACGGTGGTCTTTTCGATTTACCTCGGCCCCGTCCCGATTACTCCGAAGCTGTATACGCCCTTTGTCAAGAGTCTGAACACGGCATTCATCATCTTTACCGTACTGTGCGCGGCGGGAATCTTTGCTTCGCTGGCTCGAGGGAAACTGGGAACCAACAACCGGTCGTCCCCAAAGGCCGCGTCAGGTACCGGGACGTGAGGCCGGCACATTGCGGTCAATCGAACAGCGAGTCTATTTCGGCTATGCTCTCGAAGAGGTGGGTCGGCGAGTACGAAAATGCAGGCAGATCTTCCCGGGAGGATGCGCCCGTCAGGACCAGGGCTGAATCGATGCCCGCGTTGCGGGCAAAGAGTATGTCGGTCTCCATGCGGTCCCCTACCACCAGGCTGGCCGCCCGGGGAAGGCCGAGAATCGCCAAGGCAAGCTCAGCCATATCAGGAGAAGGCTTGCCAAGAACCCGATCCGGCTCACGCCCCGCCGCGGTCGCAATGGCTGCGACAACGCTTCCCGCGCCGGGAAGCAGCCCCCCCTCCACGGGGAGCGTGGCATCCCGATTGGTGGCCCAGAAGAGCGCGCCGCGACGGATCGCGGCCTGGGCTCTGGCGAGCTTGTCGTACGTGAATGTCCGATCCATTGCCGCAACGAGAATGTCTGCCTCGTCCGGCTCCTCCACGAGCCTGATCCCAGCCTGTTTCATCGCATCGAGCAGCTTGGCTTCTCCGACCACGAGCACACCCGCGCCCGCGTGTTCTTCGGTCAGCTCGTGAATGAGCGCGGCCGCGGAATTAACCACCTGGTCTTCGGACACGTCCAGCCCGAGTCGATGAACGTTGGCTGCGATGTGCGCGGCCGGACAGGTGGCATTGTTCGAGAGGAAAAGCCAGTGAATGCCCCTTTTCGAGAGCTCTTCATACCGACTCTTGGCTCCGGGAATGAGAACGTCCCCCCGGTTCATCGTGCCATCCAGGTCGGCCAGGATAGCCTGGTAGCGCGTGTTTTCCGTCACTGATTTCTGTGCTCCTTGTCCGGACGGGCAGCGGATGTCCGAACCTCCTCGTACTCGTCGCCGTACGTATTCAAGTGTTTCCGGGCCACCTCCAGATTGTGGCGGGCCATATCGTAATCATGATCGAGTTGCAGGGCTTTGTTCAAATCTTCGATCGCGGCCTGGTGATCCCCCATCCTGTAGAGAAAAAGGCCTCGATTGTTCCAGATCAGTGGATCTTTCGCGCCTGCGGCCGCTGAATGATCAAAATCCGTTCGCGCCTGAGACATGCGCCCCTGATGATAGTGAACGATGCCCCGGAGACTGAGGGCACGAGCTGCATTCGGCCTTTTCGCAAGAACGGTGTCCAGATCCATGAGAGCCTTGTCCCATGCTTCCGAGCGCGTGTACGCGACCGCCCGATCGTAGAGGATGCGGGGATCGCCGGGAAGCCGTTCCAGCGCACGGGTGAAATCCGCGATGGCCGCCTGATAGAGCATTCGGCGCATTTGCGTGAGGCCCCTCATTGCGAAAATCCCTCCGTCAGACGGGTCATCGGCCGCGGCCGCGGTCAAGTCGCTGAGCGCTCGCACAGGCTCGTCCAGTTCCATGAATATCTGCGCCCGCTTTTTGTACGCTTCCGCGAGCGAAGCATCCAGCTCTATGGCCCGGTCGAGATCGGCGAGGGCCTGATCCCACTCCCGATGGGCCATCGCCACCACTCCGAGGTGGAGATGCGCGGGCGCGTAATCGGGCTCTATGGTCAGGACCCGCCTGAGCAGCGATTCGGCCGCTGCATAGTCCTTCATGAGAATGCGAGCCCGCGCCCTCAGTACAAGCATCTCGACATCATTGCCGAGCTCGGGAGGTGAGCTCGACAAGGCTGCCAGTGCTCGTTTCGGCTGACCAATCTTGATAAACACGAGTGCCTTCTCTTTGATGAGCCGCTCATTACCGGGCATCGAAGACTCGGCCCGCTCGTAATCCCCGAGCGCCTGATCGTACTGTTTGAGCTTTTCATGCACGCGCGCCCGCGTGATGAGCACATCGGGACGGTGCGGCACCAACCGGATCAATTCATTGAGATCGTCGAGCGCCTCCCGAGGCTTACCGTCTTTAAGGAGGACTTTGGCGCGCATCTCGAGTGCTTCAGTGGACGCGGCATCGAAGTGCAACGCTCTCGTGTACTCGTCCCTTGCCTTGGACAAAAAGCCTTCCTTTTCATAGATCATCCCTTTCAGGATGTACGCCCGCCCGATATTGGGTCGCGCAAGCAAGACCCGCTCCAGTACCCGGGCCGCTGATTCGAGCTGGTCGACGATGATCAGACAGTGGGTTTTTTCGAGGAGGGCGCGGATTTTCAGGCGAGGGTGGACGAGTGCCGAATTGAAGTCTCTGATGGCGCCGAAGCAGTCCTTCATCTGCTTTTGGGCCATGCCTCGTTCGAAATAGAGGGTAGCTCGAAGATCCTTTGAAGACGTACCGATCTTCAAGGCCCGGTCCAGCAGTTGATTCGGCTCCCTGTGGAAGAGGCATGATTGTCTCGCAATTCATGGTCAAGTGGCACAACCCTGGAGCCGCACGGTCCTAAGCCCGCCGCTCGACTTTTGTGCGCGGCCGAGTCTCCGGACGCGTCTCCGGTTCCGAGTCATGCGCGTATCACGCGAAGCCGCGCGAGGCCCCCTCCAGGACCAATGCCCGCTCGTCCGCGACAATAACGGGAAGCCCCGGTCATGTCACTCGTCCCTTAAACTGTTCAAGGAGGGCTTCCAGAATCCGATCGAAGCGCTGCTGCATACGTATCATGTTTTCCCGCATCTCCAGGATGACCTCCGCACCTGGTAGATTCACGTCCAGATCGCGAATGAGATTGTTTATGACACGTATCCGTTCAACCTGATCCTCCGGGAACACCCTCTCTTTCTCAGCAGTCACCTGCACGGGAGAGACGATCTCCTCGGCCTCCAGTTCGTCCAGGAACTCCTCCTCACAATTGAAAAGCTCGACGATCTGTCGGCGGTGGTAATACTTCTGCGACATTGGGGTGCCTCGTCAGCTCAGAGCCGGATGTTTTGACGGATATCGCCCTGATAAAATTTCTCGAGAGTCTCTGCCGCCTCGAGGGCCTTTTCATCTTTTGTCGAGGGTACCTGCACCCTCACGGTGACGAGCAAGTCGCCGGGCACCTTGGTCTTGAGGTTCGGCACGCCCTTGCCCTTGAGCCTGAGGACCTGCCCTGACTTGGTGCCCGCTGGGATGGTGAGCTGCACAGACCCTGACAGCGTGGGGATAGATACCGAGGATCCTTTCATGGCTTCTTGGATCGTGACCGGGATTTCCAATCGCAGGGTGTCCCCCTCCCTCTTGAAGAACGGGTGCGGCCTCACCCGGATCCTGATGAAAAGATCTCCCGGCGGTCCGCCCTCCACGCCGGGTTCCCCTTTTCCTGCGAGCCGGATGCGCGAGCCGTCATCCACCCCTTCAGGAACCTTCACGTCAATGGTTTCCGTGCCGGATGTCCCGCCTGGCCCGGGACCTTTCTGAATGGTAACGCGCGTGGTTTCTCCCCTGATTGCCGTGAGGAAATCGACCTCGAGACTCGATTCGATATCCGCACCCCTTCTCGGACCACGAGCGGCGTAGGCACGTCCTCCCCGGCCGCCGCCACCGAACATCTCCCTGAGCACGTCCTCGAAACCGGAGTACTTTACCGATTCGCCGTCAAAGGAGAAATCAGTATAAAATCCCTGGCCCCCTCCTCTGCCGCCACTCCCGCCGAATTGCTGCCATTGCCTGTACTGACGGGCCTGTTCAGGGTCGAAACCGGCGCGCAGCCCCTCTTCACCAAACTCATCATAAACCTTTTTCTTCTTTGGATTTGTCAGTACGTCATGAGCTTCGGAAATAATTTTGAAGCGCTCTTCGGCCGCCTTATCGCCCGGATTCACGTCAGGATGGTATTTTCTGGCGAGCTTGCGGTACGCTTTCTTGATCTCCTTTTCAGAAGCGCTCCTGCTGACCCCCAAGGCCGCGTAGTAGTCCTTACCCGCCATGTGCGATCCTCTCCTTACCCCAAGGGTCCAGGCGGCAACAGCATTGCCCCCGAAGCAAATCCCTGCGAATCCCGTCCGTCATGTGCGCGGTTTCTCCTCAGAACGTACGTGCTTGTCACTCCGCATAATTAAGCACTCGTGCACCGTTGTCAAGTTGCCGATAGCGCCGGAAGGCTGTGGAACCGGCCCTCCTTTTTTACTTGATAAACTTTATCAACTATGCGAACATCTCAGTACACACCACATCATCCCAAATCGTGAAATCCCGGCGACCGTGCCAACCCATTTGCGGGACCGTCGGGTTTTCATTTGTCTGGACCGGCATCGATCGCGAAGATTTTGTATTGATCTCGTCAATGAGAGAGGCAGACCGCGTTCCCGTGCGTTGTCAACGCAAGCCATGAACCGGTCGAAGAAGCCCGGCGCACCATGCCTGCCGGTGGCTTCGTGCGCAGGTTTACAGTTACCGGGAACTGTTTTACGCGTTCAGGTGAGGCCTTGAAAAAAGAGGGCGCGTGGGGAGACATGATCTTCCCTGGGGTGTGGCAACTTCCCGTGGGTGCGCGGGGACTGTCATGCACATGCCGCGACGCGGTGGAGAGAGCCAAAACAAAAGAAAATCAGGGCGCGCTCGGATCGAAATCAATCAACCAGTCCCGGCCGCGGCGTGGCCGCGGAAAGTGATCCCCGGCTGAGGGTAC
>JARRRG010000476.1:0-3200 GCA_037380965.1 Deltaproteobacteria bacterium | reverse complement strand
GACGAGAGCGGAACTGTTTTCACCGTTCGGATTCCGGTGAAGCCCGACAAGGAGGCTGCAAATGACGTATCGGAGATCAAAGCGGCCCCTTAAGACATTGCTGAGGAAGAGTGGCCATCCTGCTTGGTCGGGAAGCGTGGACAATGGGGGATTGATAACTCATGGCAACGATTCTTGACAAGAAAAGCTGCGAGCGCAACGGTCGGTTGCCCATTCGGTCTCAACCTCGGGAGGACTTACACGAAGGGGGTAATACGTATGGAACTAGGTCCTTGGAGTCGGTTTGGAGACCTCAGCGCATATCGCAAAGAATTTGAGAAATTCTTTACGAGACTGCTAACGGAAACACCTTCACCCGGACCGTTTGCAGCCCAGTGGATGCCTTTAATTGAAATTTCGGAAACCACGGATAAGGTGTTCGTCAGGGCTGAGTTGCCTGGTCTGGAGGCCAAGGACGTCAGCGTGAGCATGTCCGGGGATTTGCTGACAATCAAAGGTAAGAAGGAACGAGCGGAAGACGAGAAGGACGAACATTGCCATTATGTTGAGAGGTACTACGGTCCATTCCAGCGTTCCGTGAAGCTGCCCATTAACGTGACAGGTGACGAAGTGGAAGGGACCTTCAACAAAGGTGTCTTGAAAATAACGCTTCGTAAGGTGGCAGGAGCTGAAAAGAGGGAAATCAGGGTCAAGGACACCTGACCGTAGATCGTCTTTCCCTTGTTGATGCCAGGACGAGTAACGCGGATGACGGTCGTTGTTCAGAGGGTACGAAAAAGTTCACAGGTCACATGCTCAGAAAGGAGGGCAGCAAAATGCCTAGAGGCGACCAAACAGGGCCACAAGGCCAAGGACCTGCTACAGGCAGAGGCATCGGACGAGGCGGTGGTCGCGGCCGCGGAGGCGGTCGCGGATTAGGTCCCGGCGGATACTGTGTCTGCCCGAATTGTGGCGAAAGAGCGAATCACCAGATGGGTGTTCCATGCTTTGAGCAGAAATGCCCTAATTGTGGGGCTCTTATGACAAGAGAATAAATGCTGGGGTTTTCCTGAGTGAATCTTGGGGCGGGACCAAAAAAGGGACCAATCGAGCAGCTTCTGCATCGGCCATTAACCAGGGAGAAAGGAGCATGACATGAATTTTTCAGAGATCATCAAGGCAGACAAAGATGAGGGAAAAGAAAAGCATGTTCCGGACATAGAATTGGACAAGGGACACAAGAGTGGAAGAGACATTGTCCGCGTAGTAGTGGGCCATGGGAGCCCTCATCCCAATACGGTCGAACACCATATTGCATGGGTTGAGCTTTATGGAGTGCGAAGGGATAACGGTCAGGTGATCGACATAGGGAGGGCAGCCTGCGCTCCCGTCCACTCCAACCCGAACATTCGTTTCCAGATCAACGACATCGAGGATTTCAAATCCTTTCATGCCCTGGCGTACTGCAACGTCCACGGGCTCTGGGAAAATTCACTGGAACTGTAACGGAGGGATCCCCGTACGCGGCCACTCGAGGTGAATGAGAAAGCGCAAGTCGGGAGAAGTGGGAGTAGGAGGAAAAGTCTCTATACCTTCGTGGCACGAGCCCTTGTCACAGTGACCAGAACAGGGAAGTGAAACGAAGAGAGCGTGCGGGTTTGGTTCCGACGAAGTTCCCGGATTTATTGTTAGGTTCGACGTGTGGCACGAAGGCTCGTTTCCCCTGACCTCGGAGGAAGGACCGTTATTATGAAGCTTAGGAGGATACTTTTCTGCACTGACTTCTCTGAAAATTCTTTTGGGGCACGCGATTGGGCGATTGAATACGCCCAGGCCTTCATGGCCAGAGTTGATGTCCTGCACGTGATAGGGCCGAGCCTGTCGTGCCCGCTTTACGAGAAGAGGCTTACGGTGGACAGAGAGCAGCTCTATCAGGAGATTGAAGCCGGCGTGCAAAGGGAGCTGCACTGTGTAGCCGAGGTCTTCAAACCGAAGTTAGGCGCGGTTGAGGCAAAACTGCGCATAGGAGAGCCGTACGAGGAGATAGTTCGATACGCGGACGAAAACTCAATCGACCTCATCGTTATGGGAACGCACGGTTGGACCGGTGCGAAGCCCCATAGTGTGGGCAGCACTGCGGAAAGAGTTGTGAGGAACGCCAATTGCCCAGTGGTGGTCGTGAAAGCAGGTCTACCTGGCAATGTGTAGGCGCCCAGCCGATCCCCAGGAAACGAGTACATGAAAGAAGCATATCTTTATGAACAATTGGAGTCCGGAGAGGTCAAGTGTCACCTTTGCCGTCATCGCTGCCGCATCGGTTCAGGGAAAAAGGGGATTTGCAGGGTTCGCGTCAATAAGGAGGGGACGCTCTACACGCTGGTGTATGACAGGGTGATCTCGTCAAATGTGGACCCCATCGAGAAGAAACCGCTGTTTCACGTGGCTCCAGGAAGCAGGTCCTTCTCCATTGCCACTGTTGGTTGTAACTTCCGCTGCACCTTCTGTCAGAACTATGCGATTTCCCAGATGCCTCGTGACAAAGGGCGTATCGTAGGAGAGAATCTCTCTCCTGCCCAAATCGTGGCCATGGCGGTCCAGAACAATTGCAGGAGCATCGCATATACCTACACCGAACCCACGATCTTCTACGAGCTAGCCAGGGACACGATGGTTGAGGCCAGAAAGGCCGAACTCCTCAACGTGTTCGTAACGAACGGGTACATGACTCGGGAGATGCTTGAGGACGCAAAAGATCTCATTGACGCCGCCAATGTTGACCTCAAGGCATTCAATGACAGATTCTACACCCACTACGTCAAGGCCAGGCGGAAAGGCGTAATAGACAGCTTGCGCTCCATGAAAGAGCTCGGAATCTGGCTTGAACTGACGACACTGCTGATCCCGACCCTCAACGACGACCCCGCCGAGGTTAGGGAGATGGCGCGGTTCATCTGCGCAGAGCTTGGCCCGGCCACGCCCTGGCACGTGAGTAGATTCTTTCCTCAGTACAAAGAGGTGAAGCTCCCACCCACAGATGTTGAGACCATTCGAAACGTGAGGCAAATGGGTCTTGATGAAGGACTGTACTACGTTTATATGGGGAACATGCCGTGGGAGGAGGGTGAAGAGACTCACTGCCCCGGATGCTCAGACGTTTTGATTAAAAGAGGAGGATACAGCACACCCGTATCCACGATAGAAGGCGGCCTCTGCGCCAACTG
>JARRRG010000475.1:4686-7151 GCA_037380965.1 Deltaproteobacteria bacterium | reverse complement strand
CTTCAGGATACGAGCGCCCGGTTCAGCGCGGATCATGGGCGACCAGCCTTCCCGGGTGTTGCAGCCGCGCCTGATTGCCTGTATGCTCAGCTTTTTGTTGACAACCCTGTGAGTGGGGCCTACTATTCTCACTCACATCTCATGATGCGGTGTCTTGGAAAGCTCTTTAACATCCCAGAATCAAAGGTAATATCGTAATGACCGATAGACAGTACGTCATCGAGGATATCAGTGTCCAGGAAAGCTGGCGTATATTCCGCATCATCGCGGAGTTTGTGGACGGAATCGAGATGCTCTCGGCCGTTCACCCTGCCGTAACGGTGTTCGGATCGTCGAGAGTACCTGAGGACGACCCCGTTTATGAGAGCGGTCGACAGGTTGGCAGGATGCTGGCTGAGGCCGGCTTTACGGTAATCACCGGGGGCGGGCCGGGCGCGATGGAAGCTGCCAACCGTGGAGCAAAAGAGGCGGGCGGCAAATCCGTCGGCCTCTGCATCGAGCTCCCACAGGAGCAGGCAGCCAACCCGTACGCTGATATCCGGGTCGATTTCCGCTACTTTTTCGTGCGAAAAGTCATGTTTGTGAAGTACGCGGTCGCATACGTCATTCTCCCTGGAGGATTCGGCACAATGGACGAGCTTTTCGAGGCGCTGACACTCATCCAGACCATGCGTATCAGACCGTTCCCCGTCATACTGCTGGGTAAAGACTACTGGGAGGGTCTCGCGTCCTGGCTGCGCAGGACCATGTTCGAACAGCACCATATGGTCGGAGAACATGACCTGGATCTGCCGCAGGTTATGGACGATCCTGCTGAAGCTGTGGCATTGATCAGGAGGATTGTGATCCTCTAGGGACTTCCCGCATCATTCCCCCGGCCTGTTGCACGATTCCCATCATTCATTATCGTGGGTGACCCGAGCTATCGCGGTCTCTGAGGATTTGCGGCGCCGATGGCCGTGTCAATTGCGCTTGCGCGGGTAGGCAAGGGCAGCGCCCTTCATGCCGACGCCATGCCGCCCGTCTCGGCTCACCGGGTGCCGAGCCCTCGATCCGGGCGCGGACATGCGCACGTATCCTGGCGGTGGAGCGGTCGACACGGAATGTCCCCGCGAGCTCGCGCGGGAACCCTGTACCATCCCCAACGAAGGGGTGGCCTCGGAACGAGTGGACGGGGTCGGATGGATGTGAGCAGACGAGCTCGAGGGGGAAGAAGGCATTGGCCTCGGAGGCGCCAAGCTCGGAGTGAGAGTAGGGCGATCATATGAGACGCGCGGGATCTCCGCCCCGTTCCACGGCATAATCGGCCCGGTTCGTCGAATCAGCGTGCTTCCAGGCTCCGCGCTCACCGCCGGTTGGCAGACTCCAAGGAGATGTGGAGCGATCGCGATCATTATGGCGAGCAGGCCGACAAGACGGCCGTGATGGCAAGAGCCCCTGGCACCCATCTCCTGACTCCTTTTAGAAGACCAGAGAACGTGTACGTATGTTGAGAAATAATGGCGTTATCTTATCACGTGTTTCAATGGGGGTCAATATAATATGAATGAATATGGACTGATGGGCTAACTTATTAATGCAATGCTTACGCTCACTTGAAGAGAGACTCGGGGAGTTTCACAGGATGGCGTATCGATTTAATCATTAATATACAAAATGTTAGTATAATAAATTAAAGTATTGAATGAGGTATTCTCCGGGTGGCCCGACTCACCGTGCCTTTCCCCCGGAAAAAGACCTCTCGATCACGCGCACTGGATCTCGTCCGCGGTCCCGATTCTTGATTTTTCTCTCCATATACCTATAACGTGTCATAAAGGATGAACGCGGGTATGCTGCAAGGGCAATGATCCCCTTACCCTGGCGTTCGGGATTGGGCAATGGAACGATCGGATGTTGATATAATCGTAGTGGGCGCAGGTCATGCGGGATGCGAAGCCGCATTGGCCCCGGCGAGAATGGGGCTCAGCGTATGGCTGTACACCCTTAATGTGGATACGATCGGCTTGATGCCGTGCAACCCTTCGGTCGGTGGCCTGGGCAAAGGCCATCTCGTCAAGGAGATCGATGCGCTGGGCGGGGAGATGGGCCGCGCCGCGGACGCGTCGTGCATTCAGTACAAGATTCTTGGGACGAGCAAGGGACCGGCTGTTCAAGGTTCCCGGATGCAATGCGACCGTCTCGACTATTCTCTGGCCGTGAGAGAAGCGGTGGAACATGAGCCCATGTTGTCGGTTCGCCAGGAAATGGTGGATGGGCTTATCGTTCGAAGCGGTCGATGCTGTGGGATCAGGGAACGGTCGGGCTATGAGGTGACTGCCCGCGCGGTAATCCTCGCAACGGGAACCTTTCTCGACGGGGTGGTGCATGTGGGGGACGTTTCCTACGCGGCCGGCCGAACAGGCGAATTCGCGGCTCTGAAACTGGCCGCACAGTTGAAGGAGCTCAACCTGCCGTGGGGACGT
>JARRRG010000475.1:0-4643 GCA_037380965.1 Deltaproteobacteria bacterium | reverse complement strand
GGCCATGCAAGAGGATAGGGGGGATGAGATAATCAGGCCTTTTTCGTTGCATACCAGCGCTATCGATCGTCCCACGCGATCATGCTACCGGACGTACACCTCCTCGAGGACCCACGAGATCATCCGGAGAAACCTGGAAAAATCACCGCTGTACTCGGGTGCGATCAGAGGCACACCAGCCAGGTATTGTCCGTCTCTCGAGGACAAAATAGCCCGATTCCCCGATCGGAGCCGGCACCCGGTGGTGGTTGAGCCCGAAGGACTCCATACCCGCGAGGTGTACGTGAAAGGGCTCGGCAATTCGCTGCCGCCGGAGATCCAGATCGATCTGGTCCGATCCGTACCGGGGCTGGAAGAGGCCCGGATCGTACGTCCAGCCTATGCAATCGAGTATGACTACCTCGATCCCTCGTGCCTGAAGCTTACCCTTGAGACAAAACAGATCCGAGGATTGTACCTGGCGGGCCAAATCAATGGAACGTCCGGGTATGAAGAGGCCGCGGCTCAGGGCCTGTGGGCGGGCGTGAACGCCGCGTTGGCTCTCCTCGGCAGGGAGCCCTTCATTCTTGACAGATCAGAGTCATACATGGGCGTGATGGTGGACGATCTGGTTACTCGCGGGGTCGAGGAGCCGTACCGGATGTTCACGTCCCGGGCGGAGTACCGACTGCTGCTGCGGGAGGATAACGCGGCGGACCGACTCCTCCACAAAGGTCGGGCCCTTGGCCTCATCGACTCCTCGTTGGAGAGCCGGTTCACAACGCGGCACGACGCGTTGAAGGAGCAACTTAGACTACTGGAGACGCTGAAAGTGAGTCCGGGACCGGAGATCAACGGATTACTCCGTTCCAGAGGTGGATCGGAGATCCGGGGCGTGATGACAGGCGCCAAGTTGCTGAAACGACCGGAGGTCTCCGTCCAGGACCTCGTCTCTCTCGGTATTCTCGACCCCCGAACGGACCCTGATATTGCCCGGCGAGTCGAAATCGAGCTCAAGTACGAAGGGTACATCGAACGGCAAGAGCGGGAGGCGAGCCAATTCAGGAAGATGGAGCGGGTACTCATACCTGACGATCTCGATTACCATTCCGTTCAGGGGCTTTCCCGGGAATTGCGGGAACGGCTGAGCATTGTTCGGCCCCTGTCTCTGGGGCAAGTCTCACGCCTACCGGGAATCACCCCCGCGGCTGTTTCCGCCTTGATGGTAAGCCTGGGATCAAGGCGATCGAGGCCACGCGCAGATGGTCCCGGGGAAGCCACTGCCGGTGATTCTTGAGCCATCCCCGATAGCGTTTTACCCACGCAACAGGCGAAAACCTCTCCCAGGCGATTCCAGGGATTCTCAAAGCGTTTTGTCGGAATGCTCCTGCTCCCGCGATGCTCAATTTCGCGGTTGCTGCCGGAATGGGTGGTTCGGGCGGGAGAGCGTGTCATACCCATAGCCCACGTGGGTCGTCCGCATTAACCGATGCGGTAACCCTTTTTGCGGCGCTTGGGGCCAAGGACAAGGCCATAATCATACTACCCGGGGGCTTTCACCTTATGTTCCTGGAAAAGCACGGGAGTGTCGGGATCCAGGAATCGCTCATCTTCTGGCTGAGAAAGACATAAGGAGAGCGGCCATTGGGAGACGCGCCATCTCTCTCCTTGTCGGGGAATTATTCAAGACAAGGAGCGGGCTCCTCTGTTCAGTATATCGCCTCCCTGAGCTTCTGACTGAAGAAGCGGCAGAGGTTTATGCCGATCTGAGGATAGACTTTCATGATCTCCACGAACTGGTGGTGGGGGAGCACATACGCGTGGGTATCTTCAATGGCCACGCAGGTGGCATTCGGCGGTAGACGGGTGAACATGCTCAGCTCACCCAGGAAAGACCCCTCGCCGATAACGGCCTTTTCGTGCTGCTCGGGTGTACCATAATCCCCATAAATAGCGACCTTTCCGGAGACGACCAGGTAAATAGAGGAATTTTCGTCTCCCTCCGTGATCATGATGTCGTTTGGTTTGAAGTCCTCCACACTCAATACGGAAGCCATCGCGTGGAGCTCCCGAACGCCCATTCCCTCGAAGAGAGTAAAACGCTCCAGTTCCTTGATTCGGTCCACTATTTTGGGCATTTGCGCTACCTCATCCTTGATTCGAGCCAAAGCATAATTGGCGATCTCCCTCACATTGGGGTCCGGGTCATCCAACCGGGATTCGACGACCGGAACGTAACTGGAGTCATGCATCTGGTCTCCGATGACCAAAAGGGCAAGCAGTCGAGTCAGCCCGTCGTCGGCTTCCACGAGAAACGTCAGCAGCCGTTCCAAATTGTCCTTCCGGGGTAGAGGCAGGAGCCTTCTCCCTTTCTCGATCTTTTCACCGAGGGGAACATCTTCAATCAGGGGAATCAGATAGGGGGCAATCTCCTTGTGTACGGAAGTTTCCACCAACTCGACGGCAATCGATGCGGTCTCTGACTTCAGGGCCTGGTACATCAGCCGCATGTCCGCGTGATTAACCCACAGGGCATAAAAGATAAGCCTGAGGATATCCTCGTTCAATTCCTCCAGGCATTGCTTCAGCATTTGCGCGCTCGATGCCGCGTTCAAGGCCTGAAGCTGCCGGATAACGATGAGGTTTCCGTATGCCTCGGTCAGTTCTTTGCCGAGGAACGGGATCATTTCATAATCCTTGACCCCGGAAAGGCGTATGACTTCGAGAATTCCCTGTTTGGTCCGTTGGCTGGAATCAAGGAGAGAGATCTCGAGAAACGGAAGAATCTTCTCACTGTACCGCATCAACGCCTCTATGGCCGCGTGTCGAACCCGGTCGTCAGTTTCTTCGAGGCGGCCAATGAGTTTTCCTACGGCTCGAACATCTTGGTGAACCGAGAAGTACAACGCAGCATCGGCCCTCGCACGGGGATCGGAGTCGTCCAGGAGCCTGAGTGCAACCTCCGGCTCCATGGAAGGTACCTCCGGCTCTTCCGGCACGAATTCTTCCTCCGCGCGATCCTCGACCGCGACCGGCCCCAGTTCCATCGCGGCTCCGCCACTGTCGAAGGTCCGCACCGCGTCGATCTGATCGAAGTCAATCTCTTTCTCGACAATCACCTGCTTCAGGATGCGCTTGTAATGCTTTCTGAAAATCAAGGTCTCAACGACCCAGTAGGCCGCAAATACGATTGCAATAAGCGCGAGAAAACGGGCATCGACTACCGGCTTGAGCGCAATCATCAGCAGGGAGCCGGTAAGCATGCCGATCTTGAGCACCGTGCCCCTGATGAATGACCGGCTCCATGCAATCAGTTCGCCCGGGACGATACTGTACAGAACCTTGTTTACCGGTCCCGCGAGCGCCCTTTGTACGAGGATGACGGTGAATTGCCCGTACGCGGCCACGTAAATGTTGAAAAAGGCAGCCAAGGAGCCGAATAGGAACGTAAAATTGATCGGATGCACCAGTGATGCATTGGTCAGGCCCATCTTGGACTAGACCCGCCCCATAAAAAAGAGGAGCACAAAAGTCGTCAAGGTGGTGGCGCCGCGGAATATGCTGAGGAACGATATCAGGGATTGCTCGGACGGGAACGTGTTATTGGCAATGACGCTAAACTGGTAGAAGAAGATGGGCAGCAAAATGTTCGGTATGAGACCGGTGATGATCAGGTAACGGATTATCGGGTACTTTGCCATGAGACCGGGAACTTCGGTCAGACGCTTGCTGCTCCCCGCTTTGGTCATCGCGGTCGACGCCGGTCGGTGGGTGCCCATGAGTCCCGCACCGGTGCGGATCATGAAGAGGGCCACCCCGAGGCATACCGCGGCGAAAATCAAGAGCGTGGCATTGTCCCCCACGATGAGGGTAGCGGGCTTGGTCGAGAAGCTCCCCAGGGTAGTCCCGAGAACCTGTCCTGCGGTTATGAGGGGAAAGATTCGCTTGCCCTGACGTGCGTTAAAGAGGTCCCCGGCAATGTTCCACAGGTAGACCAACAGTATGGAATCGAGAAGATACAGAAGCTGATACAATATCGGATAGGCAATGCTGAAGTCGGCCTCGACCATAAAAAAGAGAATCGTTGCCGAAGACGCATAGATCGACAAGATGCCGAACAAAAGATAATAGTCCATCAAACGCTTGGCCAGTCGGTCTGCAAATCCGAATATAACGATCGTGAGCAGCGCGTTTATGACCAGCATATAGGGAATGTATTGGGGACCGTACCGCTTGAGAAATGCCGCGTCCACGTAGTTGCGGAAAATTGCGGTTACGAAGAAGATCGCGAAGAAGATGAAGACGATCCACAGGAACGGGGACGCTTCATGGGAGTAGATCTTCAAATGTTTTTCAAGGAGCCGTTTCATTTACTCCTCGGCAATGGGAGAGTGGCGCGCCGGCTACGTGAAGACCGGAAGCGGATTATAGGAGATTCCTCATCTACGATCAACCAGTGAATTCGATCAGGTGGCGACGGTCGACACTCGGCGCTCCGTATCCCCGGTCGCGCGTCCTCATCACGGAAGGCCCGGACCGTGGTGCCATCGGATGCAGAACCTCCCCGAGGTCGCCGGTAGGCATCGACCGATCCCTGGCTACCGTATATTGCTCGACCGTTTCCAAGGTTTCCCTCCGCGATGCAGGGCTTATTTCACACTTTT
>JARRRG010000474.1:0-3201 GCA_037380965.1 Deltaproteobacteria bacterium | reverse complement strand
CGCGACGGCCTCCTGAAGGCCTGAACAAGACAATACGGGAGAGGCTCAAAACGGGGCGCGGTTGCAAAAGTCCACCCACCGTCTTGAACCGGCGGCCGGCAACGACCGTGTAGTGCGAAAACCAGAGCCTGCCGTGGGTCAGTCGCGCGATAGAGTCCCTGGGAGCGGCGTAGAGGAAGACCTCTTCTTAAGAATCTGATCGGGCAACCTTTGACATGAACGTTCGGAACTTGAGGACGTCGTCCTCCATGTAGTCCACCAACCGGATGTCGAGCATGACCGGCTCCTCGAGATACTCGAGAAATTGAATCCGGATCTTCTCCAAGGTTTCTTGATCCGGCTCCTTTCGCATCACAAGGAGGAGCACGAACCGATCTGCACTCTCCTGAATCAGTCGCCACTGGTCGAGCCCCTCGACTTCACCCAGGATATGATTGAACCGGTTAGGTGATTTGATTGCTCCGCTCGGCAGTATCAGGATGTCATCCTCTCTGCCGACGGGATGGTCCATGAGAGGAAGGCTGCACCCGCAGGTACAGGTTTTTTCCATCAATCGGCACCGGTCCCCCAATTTGTACCGAATGAAAGGCATCCCAAATCCGAAAAGACTCGTTACAACCGCCAAACCTTCCTTGCCGGTCCCGGCAGGCTCTTCACCGGCCAGGCACTCAAAAACAACGTGATCGGCGTTCACGTGGAGCCCCTCATGGGCGTGGCATTCAGTAGCGATACGTCCCACCTCCATCGCGCCGTACGTATCGAAAATCTCCGCGCCGGTCTCGGACTGCATCCGCTTCTTGAGCGCGTCGTCAACGACTTCCCCGGCCGTGATGAGCACCCGCGGCTGAATAAGGTCCTGTAACGGTTGCTGCAGCTTGTGCATGATAGCTCTGAGCAGGGAGGGAGCCGCGAAGATGATGGTGGGGCGGAACTCCCCGAGCTGCCGAATCTGCTCGTCCAACGGCATCAAGACCCGAATGACCTGTCGTTGGTACAGTCCCAGGCGATGATGGAGCCGCGGCGATATCGACCACTCGAGGCCGAGGAGGGTAAGCCGGTCCCAGGGCCGATGCCCCACGCTGAGCATCGAGGCTACATGGAGCAATCCTACCGTTTTGTCCTCCGATTCGGTGCGGTACACCTTCCAGGGCTTCCCTGTGGCACCGCTTGTCTTTCTCGGGAGCAGTGACGAGATATCGGCCCAGTCCGCTATCGTTTTCTCAAGGCCCGCTAATCGGAGGTCCTCTTTGGTGGTTACCGGCACCTTGCTGAGATCGTCTACCGTCCGAATATCTTGCGGGGTGATACCGGCCGATCGGAAGAGGGATCGGTAGTACGGGACATGTTCGTACGCGTTGCGCACCACGGCCTGAAGCTTTCGCTCCCTGAGCCGTTCACGTTCTTGGGGCGTCATCTTGCGATTCTTGAGCATTCTCCTCAGCTCGAGGAGTTCACGAACCATGACCATACCCTCCGTACCTGGGGGGCTCGAAGCAGGCCCTCCGAGGCCGCCTCATCTCGAGTCCTCGAAAGATCGGTCAGTCCTCGCGACACACTATCATGGAAGCGCGGAACGAACGTTTGAGACGAACGTGCGAAACTTGAGAGCCCCCTCATCCATGTAATCCGGAAACTCAATGTCCAATGTCACGGGCTCGTCCACATATTCGAGAAATTGGGACCGGATTCTCTGGAGACCCTCGTGGTCCGGCTGACCATGCATCACAAGCTTCAGAACAAAGCGGCGCCTGGTCTCTTGAATGAGCCGCCATTGATCGACGCCTTCGAATCCGCACAAAATGTGGGCAACTCGCTGCGGGGAAAGAATCTTTCCACTCGGAGTCAGGAGCATCTCATGCTCTCTCCCGGTTGGGGGTTCGAGCAGCGGGAACGGACAACCGCACCCGCATTGATCGGTCGAGTAGGCGCAGAGGTCGCCCAGGTTGTAACGGATCAACGGCATGGCGAACGAGTAGAGGCTGGTAAGAACCGTCACCCCTTGTTTCCCGATCGGCGCGGGCCCGCCATTGTCCAAACATTCCAAAATAAACTGATCGGAATTCAAATGTAGCCCCCGGTGTTCAGTGCACTCCCATGCAATTTGTCCAAATTCATGCGTCAGATAAAAATTGTACCAATCAGCATCAAGCTCGCTACGCACCCGTTTCTTCAACACGTCATCGAACACTTCCGCACTGGTGATGAGAATTCTTGGATGCATAATGCTTGTCACCGGGCGGTCCAAGTAGTGGATCAGAGCCCGAAGCGCCGAAGGATAGGACCAGAGGAGCGTCGGCCGGAAGTCTATGAGTCGCGATATCTGCTCGGACAGGGGTGTGGAGAGCGGGATATGCTCACGCCTGTACAGGCCCCATCGTTGGTGGAGTCCGGGCGGCTTGAGTGAATCAGGCCCGAGCACGGCAAGTCGATCTCGCGGGCCAAACCCGATAGCCATGAGGCTGGCCATGTTGAGCATTGGCAGGGTGGTGTGCTCCGACGGGGTGCGGTACACCATAAACGGTTTTCCCGAAGAGCCATGCGTCCTCGTGGGAATGCACGTTGAGAGATCAGCCCACCTCGAGATGACATTTGCAGTTCCCGCGGCCCTCAAGTCATCTTTGGTTGTTACGGGCACATGCTCGAGATCCTGGGGGGTGCGAATATCTTCCGGGGAAAGGCCCACCGAGCGAAAGAGCGAACGATAGTACGGGACGTGATCGTACGCGTTACGGATCACCGCTTGAAGCTTTTTCCGTCGGAGCAATTCCAGCTCAGATAGTGTCAATCTTCGATTTTTCATGATACTTCTGAGCTTGAGGATACGCCTTATCATGCCCCAACCTCGCGCAAAGCCCGAGCCCGCGTCGATTTCGCCGTTACAACATCAGCAAGGCATGACCTCGCCTTCCCGTTCACCGGGGCCCGACATTCGCAGCAACTCTCGTGCAACCGAAGAAGCCGTTCCTCGGCAAAGCCGTCGCTTCCGTTCTAGCGGCGCAACGGTTCAGTTGCAAGCGGTGATCTTGTCCAACTGAATAAGCCGCTGGGACCCAGAGGCTCTCATTCTTTTCTGTGGGCCGCGCCCCGCAGAACCAACGGGCAAAACTGAAGATTTGCTCTCTGGCCGGACCACGCAAGAGCGGCTTTCGACTTGCAGAGTCCAAGGGAATCCGCTAAACCACACAAATGACAGAGGACGGC
>JARRRG010000473.1:0-3217 GCA_037380965.1 Deltaproteobacteria bacterium | reverse complement strand
GATCACACCGCCAAGCTTTCCGTAGTCCCGCTCCATCTCCTTGTACACCGGCTTGCCAAGGAGAAACGTGTACATCTCATCCGCCTTTTCTGCGGGCCGGATGTCTGCAAAACGATCGGGATACAGTATTGTTCCTGCCGTGTACGCGTCTGCGATAGCGGTTCCTATGTTCGTAACGTACCAGTTGAAGGGATGGAGCCGATAGACTCGATTCGTTTTGAACGCTTTCAGGCCTCTGTAGAAATTTATCTTTCGCATGATGTCCTGTTTGACGAGCTTGACGCCTCCACCATCCACAAATATGACATCCGGGTTGCTCGAGAGGAGCTGCTCTTTGTCGATAAACAGATGGCCCCGCGGCTTCCATTTCTTTGCCACATTCCTGGCCTCAATCCATTCAAGCGGAACGTAGCTTGCGTCGGTACTCTCGATGCCCTGGACCCCTTTGAATCCGACTGCTCCCACATACGCGCCCGGCTTGGCCGCCGCGTTAACCCCGTGAGTTCGTTTCTTCAGATCCGTCCGGCACGCTTCGACAAATGATACGATCTCTTCGGCACGTTTCTCTGCCTTCAGGATTTTCCCGACGAGCCGCAGGGACGTATAGACGATAGGATCGAAGGACGCGAACGGACCGTAGCTGAGCACAACCACGGGAATCCCGAGCTTCTTCTGGACCGAGTCGGCCAGCCTCGCGTTCATGTACGAGACGAATATCACATCCGGCGCGGCCTTCAGGATGAGCTCCAAGTCGGGCTCGCGGTTGATGCTCTTGACATCACCCGGTCCGACCGTGGGCAATGTGGCGAGGTGAGTGTTGGCAAGCCAGTACGGCCGTCCTGCTGGCTGAGCCTTTTCCATATTCTCCACCCCGACGACGAGGTCCTGTTTTCCCAGGTAGCAGATGAGCCTCAGTGATCCAGGCGCCAGACCGATGATCCGCTTGGGACCCAGGGGAACGTGCACACTCCTTTTCGCCAGGTCGGTTACGGTAATAGTTTCCTTGGCCGCAGCGACCGCTGCCATGATCAGGCACGCGGCACACAAGAGCGCCACCAGGGAGATCGCTCTCACTTCACGTTTCATCTTCGGTCATCCTTTCAATGCCCTCCGCCGCGCGCATGCGAATTGTTCCTCGTTGACGCGGCCGCAGATTTCATCCGCCCGCTCGATCAAAACGATCGTGTCCCGATCGTCAACCCTCCCGCGGAATACCTCCCGGCCGCTCCCGGGAGGTTCCCGCAAAATTTCGACCTGGAAAAGGTCAGGTCCTGCTCCCTTACCCTGCTTTCCGAATGCTCGGACCGCGCCGAAAAAGGATGCCCGGTGCGGCGGGGAGAGGAAGGTATCCTCTAGAATTCCGCCAGGAGGTATACCTCAACCCCGACCACGCCATCGATGCTCCGACCGGGATTGACGCCCCAATTGTTCCCGGGACCGGGCACGTCCCAGTTTGGAACTCCCCGATCTATGCATGCGTAATTAAACCACTTTCCCGGCTGCCAGTACGCAATGAGGAAATGAAAGAGGTACTGCTGGAGCAGGTTCCAGTCAAATCCCGCCTGTATTTCCCAACCCAGGTCCCGGTCGGGAATGGAAGGCGCGGGATTTGCTCCTCCAATGGGCCTGTACCGAATCGCCGGAGTCCAGCTTATCTCGTCCTCGGCAACGCCCGTGCCGTTAAGGCTCCGGGTCACACGGCCCTCCTGGATCGGCCTCATGAAGCCCCATCCATATCCGTGAGACGTGCGCTGAGCCGTGAGAAAGCTGGCGAACAAATTCAGGTTGGACGCTGCTGCATAATCCAGCCTCGCGGCCAGCACTGCGGCGTCATTGATGTACCCGTTTCCATTGAGATCGTACGCGTCGACGCCCGCGCCGTACGCGTAGCCGAGCAGATAGGAATAGGGCCGGTGCAGATCGTGGGTTCCGAACGGCGCCATCTGATGGAAGGGTTGCCTGTCTATTCGAATCCCATAACGACGATCAGGACCCGGCATGAATGTGTAGAGGAAGGAGAGCTTGGCCGGTCCCGTACACACCCCCAGCTCAGTCATGTACCGCCAGCTCTCGAAATAGAGAGGATGCGCTCCGTGACGCTTGGTGATCCTCTCAAGATACGCCAGCTCCGAATTGAGGAAGAACCTCCCGTTCGAAAACTTCACATACGCGGAGCCGTGCCGGAAATCTTCGTCGTACGGGACAAATGCTTCCCGCTCCTCCTGCCTGGCCTGGGACTCGGGACCGGCATGCCACTTGACCCACGCATAGATGACGCCACTGTCAATCATACCTTGGCGATACGTCAGGAAGACGCGATTCGCCATTCTCCTGATTCCACTCTTGTCATACATGTTGTAGTACGGGAACTCCTCCCACCCTGCCCTCGGATTCGGCGGTTCCTTCCAGTAGGGGCGAAACGAATAGCTCAGCCTCAGTGGTCCGTAATTGGAGATCAGAGCCACTCCTTCCGTTGTCACGTTACCTTCCCCGTTGTACTGGAGCCCTGTTCCGAACGGCATCGGACGCTTCCCCAGTGCGATGATCCCCCAGGGGGTCTGGGCTGTGAGCCACCACATGGTCCACTGCCCATCGGACGTGGCAACGTCGGTGCCCGGCCTGGTATTGGCTACATAATCGGAAGCATCAGGGTCTCCATAGTCCCCCAGCCGATACTTGGCCCTGAACCTGATCGCTCTGTTCAATTTGAAGAACGGAAGTATGTCGAGATTGAAGTACTGCCGTACGGCATCGGTACCGGAACTGAGAAACTCAACCTGACCGCCCACCCAGCTATTCAGAGAAGAGTAATCGCCCGGAGCGAGGCCTCCGACACCCGCACTTCGATCAATATTGTACTTGCCGAAGAAACCGTCGTGACCCTGCTGGCAATAGTACTCGTACGTCGTAGAAAAACCGGATTCCATCTCGAATTCCCAGGCATACCCTTGTTCACAGGAGAAAGAAAGAAGAGCGGCAATCGCTCCTACCAGGAAGCAAATCATACGAACCCAAGACATACCTATGCCCTCCCTCGAAAGTCGTGAGCGCGACGTCGGTCGACGACCGGCCCACGTTTGTATCTGTGAAGACTGTCGACGATTGGTAGCACGTTCAATGATATCGTAGCACTTCGCGTGCTGTCAAGTTAAAACCGTGATAGAGAAGACCGAAAACCTCGCTTCACACTCCAAAAGGCCCGGCTGTCCAGCCCTGT
>JARRRG010000472.1:0-5418 GCA_037380965.1 Deltaproteobacteria bacterium | reverse complement strand
TGGTGGAGATTGCGAAGGCATTCCAGCAGAAGATCTCTGTCCTGATCCTCGACGAGCCGACCGCGTCTCTCACGGACAAGGAGGTGAGTCGCCTGTTCGAGATCATCAAGAAGTTGACCGGCGAAGGGGTCGGGGTGATCTACATTTCGCATCGGATCGACGAGCTCAAAAAGGTGGGAGACCGTATCACGGTGCTCAGAGATGGGCGCAAGGTCGCCACCCTTGCAATGGACGAAGCTGACGAGCCGACGCTCATCTCCCTGATGACCGGTCGGGAGTACGCGGATGTCTTTCCCAGGATCACGCACAGCCCTGGGGACACGATTCTGTCTGTGGAGGGGCTCTGCACAGGCAGCGGCTTGAGCAACGTGAGCTTCGAGGTGCACGCGGGGGAAATTCTCGGCATTGCCGGTCTCGTGGGTTCGGGGAAGTCGCGTGTCGGTCGCGTCATCTTCGGGCTCGAAGAGATCACCGCCGGGCGGATCAAGCTCTTTGGCGAGCCACTGATCAATAACAGGCCCGCGGGGGCCATCGCCAACGGCATCCTCTATTTCCCGGCCGATCGCCACCGGGAGGGTCTGGTACTGTGCCGCTCGATCAAGGAAAATCAGACTCTGGCTGCCGTTCCGCTCTTCGAGCGGCGCGGCTTCATCGAGCGGAGGCGGGAACGGGCGGTGGTGAAAGGTCTTGTCGAGAAACTGAACATTCGACCGCCGCAGATCGACCAGACGATCATCAATCTCAGCGGCGGTAATCAGCAAAAAGTCATGCTGTCGCGAGGACTGATTCGGGACGTCAAGGTATTCATATTCGACGAGGCGAGCTGTGGGATAGACGTGGGAGCGAAGCGCGATGCACCGCGGCTCGGTGTGCAGTGTGATGAAAGCGTCAGAAGCGAACGAAGAGAACATTCTGAGCAGTTGCTTTGGGTACGACTTCGAAGAGCTGCACAATGGCAATGGAGAGTCGACGCGACACGTGGCCCGAAGTTAGGCTTCAACGTCAAACCGGCTCGACCGGGTGAGGAGGATGGCTCAGTGGATTGGCTAAAGAAGGCGTTCGTGAGGGTGGGAGTCCTTCCTTTTCTGTTGGCCGCCCTGGTCATCCTGTTCGGTCTGTGGGAACACCGCTTTCTGACCGGCTCTAATATGATGACCATGGGACGGCAGGCAACCTACCTCGCCATCATAACCGCCGGGCAGATGTTAACGATCTTGTGCGCGGGCTTTGACCTTTCGGTCGGTTCCTCCGTCGCGCTCACCAGCATCGTGACATCCCTTGTCATGGTCTCGATTCCATCACCGATTACGGCCATGTTCATCGCGGGCATTGCGGGCGTAGGAACGGCCACGCTGGTGGGAGTTGCCAATGGAGTCACCATCGCTGTCTTCCGGGTGTCGCCGTTCGTGGTGACCCTCGGAATGATGTCTGCCGCACACGGACTCGCGCTGCTGATATCGGGAGGAGTGCCGATCTTCGACCTCCCGGGGGAGTTCAATGCCGCGCTGGGAGTGGGAAAGATCGCGGGGATTCCGGTGCCGCTCCTCGTAGCAGTGGTGGTGGTCGCGTTTATCTACGTATTGCTCGACCGCACGCGGGTGGGGCGGTACTTCTACGCCCTGGGTGGAAACCTGGAAGCGGCTCGTTTGTCGGGTATTGCCATACGGAAGTATAGCTGTCTCGCCTACATTCTGTGCGGAACATTGACCGGAATCGCCGGCGTCATGCTGACGGCCCGCGTGGCTTCAGGCGAGCCCAACCTCGGCGCCGCGCTGCCTCTGGAATCGATCGCGGCAGCGGTCATTGGAGGCGTGTCTCTGAGAGGCGGCGAAGGGGGTGTCATCGGAGCCGTGTCTGGCGCGGTCTTGATCGTATTGATACGAAACGGAATGGACCTGATGAACATCAGCTCGTACCTCCAAATGGTCGTTATGGGCGCCCTGCTTATCTTTGCGGTGGTTATGGATCAGTTTCGGCTCTCGATCAAGGGGCGATAGCAATCAGTTCAGGGAGGTAACCTATGGCAATTGACCTCAACGCGGACATGGGTGAAAGCTTCGGCATGTATCAGATGGGGAATGACGAAGCATTTATGAAATACATCACCAGCGCCAACGTAGCGTGCGGCTTCCACGCGGGCGACTCGACCGTCATGATGAAGACGGTCGGCCTGGCGAAGCAGTACGGTGTGGAGGTCGGCGCACATCCGGGCCTGCCGGACCTGCAGGGATTCGGCCGCCGGGAGATGAATCTCAGCCCGGAGGAGATCTACAGCGATGTTGTCTACCAGGTGGGGGCCTTGAAGGCATTTGTCGAAGCCGCGGGGATGCGCCTGCATCATGTGAAGCCCCACGGCTCCCTCTACGGCATGGTCCATCGCCGCGAAGACGTTGCCGACGCGGTGTGCCGGGCGGTGCGTGACATCGACCCGAAGCTCTACCTCTATCTCATGAAAAAGGGCGTGGCCGGAGAGGTCGGCCAAGGCATGGGGCTGCGGGTTATCCATGAGCTGTATGCCGACCTTGGATACGACGCGCAGGGCGGCCTTGTCATAACCCGCCATCACGAAGCTCACAATCCGGATTTTGTGTCCGCGCGCGTCGTCAGGATGGTCAAGGACGGCAAGGTCGAAGCCACGGACGGCACAGAGATCTCGATCGAGGGCACCTCGGTCTGTTGCCATGGAGACACGCCTGACGCGGTGCCGCTGGTGCGGGCGGTTCGCCAGGGTCTGGAGGAGGCGGGATATTCCCTTGCATCACCTGCCCTGTGATCGGGCCCGCGTGGACCCTCGCTCCGCAGCCGTGTCTGCGCGGATGTCGGCAGGTTGCCCGGTGAGACGCGAAACGGAACTCCCGGTTCATCAGGCCGTTGAGAGTGGTGACGACACGAGAATCTTACCCAGGATGGAGAGATGATGTGAACGAAAAAGCAACCAATGAGGGCCTCTTCAGCCATCGATCCAAGCACGTGCCCAAGGGTCCTTTTAACGTAACGCCATACTTTGTGGGGCGGGCCAAGGGAGCTGAGATCTGGGATGTCGAGGGCAAAAGATACCTCGATTTCGCCGGCGGCATCGGTGTGGTCAATGTCGGTCATTGCAACGAGATGGTTGTGGCCGCGATCAAAGACCAGGCTGACCGGTTCCTCCACACCTGCTTCCACATCGTGATGTACGAGCCGTACGTGGAGCTGGCCCGCCGTCTCAACGATCTGACGCCGGGCGACTTCGAGAAGAGGACGTTTTTCCTCAACAGTGGAGCCGAAGCGGTCGAGAACGCGGTCAAGGTTTCCCGGTACTTCACCGGACGACCCGCCATAATCGTGTTTGAAGAAGCGTTCCATGGTCGCACGCTTCTGACGATGACGATGACGAGCAAAGTCAAGCCGTACAAATTCGGATTTGGTCCCTTTGCCCCTGAAGTGTACCGCATGCCGTACGCATACTGTTACCGATGCCCGTTCGGATTGACCTATCCCGACTGCGGCGTCGCGTGCGCATATCATCTGGAAGACTTCTTCCTCAACAGCGTCGCTGCCGAAGAGACCGCGGCGCTCGTTGTGGAGCCGGTGACCGGCGAGGGTGGATTCATCGTGCCGCCGCCCGAGTACTTTGGTATCCTCCACGGTATTTGCAAGAGAGAGGGGATCGTGTTCGTCGCGGACGAGGTCCAAACCGGGATGTGCAGGACGGGGAAGCTCTTTGCCATGGAGCATTACGGGGTGGAGCCCGACATCATGATCGTGGCAAAGTCACTTGCCGCGGGCATCCCTTTGGGCGCTGTAGTCGGACGGGCCGAGATGCTGGACGCGCCTCACGTTGGCGGCCTCGGCGGAACGTACGGCGGGAATCCGATCGCGTGCCGCGCCGCGCTCGCAGTGCTCGATTTTGTGGATCAGACCGATCTCAGCGCGAAGGCCGCCCGACTCGGTGAAATTGCCCGGAAACGATTTGACGAAATGCAGGAGCGATTCCCCCTGAAATGCAGGAGCGATTCCCCCTGATCGGAGATGTCCGGGGGTTGGGCGCGATGATCGGACTGGAGCTGGTGAAGGATCGGAAGACCAAGGAGCCGGCTATTGACGAAGCGAAAAATCTCGTGAAATTTTGCCACGAGCACGGCCTGATTCTTTTGACCTGCGGACGATACAGCAATGTCATCCGGACCCTCATGCCCTTGGTCATGACCGAGGATCAGTTGGATGAAGGACTGAGCATACTAGAAGAAGCATTTGCCGCAATAACGCAGAGATGATCGAGCCGCGTTGTGAAGGACGTGCTGTCGACCGGTTCCATGCCTGACCGTGCGGCGGAGATGGAACACAACATCTCGTATGGCCCTTGGCAGGGAGGCGGTCCGTCGGTCACACAACACACAGCAAAGGGGAAGATGGAGATGAGCCAAGGAAAGTACAACGTCATTCTGGACACCATGCCGGCGACAGAATCGAGACTCGAGGTTTTGTTCAGGCGCGCGGGTGACGGCTTCATTCAGGTCGAGTACGGTCATGAGCAGCGAGCCGCGCTGCAGGACTCTTTTCGGATGTTGGCGGTGAACGACATCATTCACGAGAAGAAGATCAAGGGCCTGATCGAAACCGTTCCCGGGTTGAGGACCAATATGCTGCATTTCGATCCCATCGAGCTCGATGCCCGGGACCTGATCGCGGAAGTCAAAGACGCGGAAGATTCGATGCCCACGGTGGACGACGTTGTGCTGCATTCCCGACTCATTCACTTGCCCCTGGCCTTCGAGGATTCCGAGACGCGAAAGGCGGTTGAACGGTACGTCAAAGAGGTCCGACCAGACGCGCCCAATGTGATCAACGGGTACAATCTCGAATATATTGCCCTGTGTAACGGCGTTTCCGTGCGAGAGGCCGAGGACATGTTCCTTGGTACCGAATGGTTCAACAGCGGCGGCGGCTTCTGGCCGGGCGGCGCGTTCTTGTGGCCTGTGGACCCGCGGTGTGCGCTCGTCGTGCCCAAGTACAATCCTCCCCGCACCTGGACCCCGGAAGGCGCGGCAGGCATCGGAGGCCCGTGCGTGTTCACGTACACCACGCCGACGGGGGGTGGATATCAGCTTTTCGGCCGCACCGCGCCCACCTTCCAGTTCAGCCAGAAGCATCCGATCTTCAAGGACGGGCCGTTCCTGTACCGGCCTGCGGACCGGGTGCAGTTCCATGAGGTTACCGAGGAAGAGGTGTTGTACGTCCACGAGCATGTCCATAAGGAGCCTGACTACGAGTACCGGATCGAAGAGGGCACGATCGTGGTGAAGGACTACCTCGCATGGTACAACTCCGATGAAGTCCAGAAGGGGATGAAAGAGCAGAACGCCAGGCGTGAAGAGGGCGTAAACAAGGCGCCTCGCCTGTAGGGTCACGGAAGGGAGCAGCGCAGATGTTGAAGGT
>JARRRG010000471.1:0-3227 GCA_037380965.1 Deltaproteobacteria bacterium | reverse complement strand
CAAATGGGGTAAGTATGCCTACTTGAGGCTGATGTTCACGCCGATGCGGGATCTCAACGGCGAGGTTCGTGGATGCCAGGCAGCGGTGGAGGATATCACGGAGCGGAAAAAGGCGGAAGAGGAGCTCGTACGGCTGGCCACGGCGGTTGACCAGGTTTCGGACACGGTCCTGATGACCGATACCGACGGGAAAATTGTGTACGTCAATCCGGCATTCGAGCGTACCTGCGGGTACACACGGGGGGAGGTCCTCGGACGCAGTCCTCATTTTCTGAGCAGTGGACATCACGATGAAACATTTTACCGGAAGATGTGGAATACCATCGCCAGTGGGAAGGTATGGAGCGGGCGCCTGATCAACAAGAAAAAGGACGGAACGCTTTTCGAGGAAGAGGCCGCGATTACCCCCATCAAAGATGAATCCGGGGAGATCGTCAATTACGTCGCGGTTAAGCGCGATGTAACCAATGAGGTAGCGCTCGAGAAACAGCTCCGACAGGCGCAAAAGATGGAGGCCATCGGCACCCTTGCCGGTGGCATCGCCCATGATTTCAACAACCTGCTCACAATTGTCCTGGGTTTCACCGAGCTGCTGCTCATCGATCAGGACGAGAACGATCCACGTCATGAAGATCTGCAGAAAATAGCTCTCACCGCGCGTCATGGGGGAGAGTTGGTTCAGAGGCTCCTCACATTCAGTCGCAGGGCTGAGACCAAGCTGCGTCCTCTCGACCTGAATGATCAGGTGAGACAGGTCAAGGAACTGCTCGCACGAACCATTCCGAAAATGATCAAGCTTGAACTGCATCTCGAGACCAACCTCAAGACCATTTACGGTGATCCGGCACAAATCGAGCAACTGCTCCTCAACCTCGCGGTCAATGCAAAGGATGTGATGCCGCAGGGGGGGAATCTGATCCTCGAAACCAAGAATGTCTGGTTGGACGAAGCACATTGCCACAGGCATCTCGAAGTCAAACCGGGCGAGCACGTCCTGCTCACAGTTTCCGACACCGGGCCCGGTATGGAAAAAGAGGTGGTCGACCGTATCTTTGAGCCCTTCTACACAACAAAGCTTCCGGGAGAGGGGACGGGTCTCGGCCTTGCCATGGTCTTCGGCATTGTCAAGAGTCACGGCGGACATATCGATTGTCACAGCGAACCCGGCGAGGGCACCATCTTTAAGATCTATCTCCCCGTTGCCCGAGGGGACGCGGAATTGTCACCCGCGATCTCCGGCGAAATGCCGGCATTTGGTACCGAGACCATCTTGCTGGTGGATGATGAGGAGTTGATCAGGGAATTGGGTCGGAGACTTCTCTCCCGGGCCGGATACGAGGTTGTGACGGCCGCAACCGGGGGAGAGGCTCTGGAGCTGTACCGCAAGCACAGCACCCGGATATCTCTGGTTGTCCTGGATCTGATGATGCCGGACATGGGAGGAACAGAATGCCTCAACGAACTTCTCAAAATGGATCCGGATGCAAGGATTCTTATCGCCAGCGGTTATTCACCCAATGGCCGGACCCAGGAGATCCTTGAGATCGGCGCGCGCGGGTTCGTCAGCAAACCGTTTAAGGCAAAGCAGGTGCTCCAGATGATTCGTCAAATACTCGATAAGAATTGAGCCCCACGGCGGATCATTCAAGACCGCCGGCGACCGAGGGCCAACGAGTCGCGACCGATGATGAGACGGCCTTTGGACGAGGCCGCTCCGCTTGAGGACAGTCGATGATTCAACGCGAGACCGTACGAATTCTCATTGTTGACGACGAGCCGTACATCTGCGAAATCCTGTCCCGCGTTCTCAATGCAGAAGGGTACGCGTGTGAGGCGGCATCCTACGGGGAAGAGGCAATCAAGTTGTTGGAAAAGGAAACGTTCCATCTGATGATCAGTGACATCATGATGCCGGGCATGTCCGGAATGGATCTTCTCGCGATCGTAAAGGCCGTTCACCCCGACCTCGCGGTAATCATGCTGACCGCGGTTGACGATCGGAAGACAGCGGTTGAGGCCTTGGAATTCGGCGCGTACGGCTATCTGATCAAGCCCTTTGACAAGACCGACATCCTCATAAATGTTACCAATGCACTTGAGCGGCGCCGTCTGGCCCTTTTAAGTAAACGATATGAACAGGACCTCGAGGAGAAGGTCAAGGAACGGACCCGGGAGGTGAAAGACCGAGAGGAAGAGATTGTTTTTCGACTCCTTTCGGCCATGGGACATCGTGATGATGAGACAGGTTCTCATGCCCGGCGCATCGGGCTCTACGCGGCCACTTTGGCCGAAGACATTGGCTGGGAACCCGAAGCGGTGGAAAATATCAGGCTTGCCGCTTGCATGCACGACCTGGGCAAGATCGGCATCCCCGACAGTGTTCTCCAGAAGCCGGGTCCTCTGACCACGGACGAATTTGCGCTCATGCAACGGCATTCGGAGATAGGAGCACGCATCCTCGGTGGCTCCGGTGTGCCCGCCTTGAAAATGGCCGCACAGATCGCTCTCTCGCATCATGAAAAATGGGACGGCTCCGGTTATCCCAAGGGACTGGCCGGCTCGGCCATTCCTGAGAGTGCCCGAATTGTAGGTATAGTCGATGCGTACGACGCACTGGTTCACGATCGCGTGTACCGGCCAGCGCTCCCGGAAGAGAAGGCAGTGCTGATACTTGCGGAAGGAGGAGGCACGCATTTTGATCCCGAGCTCTTGGAACGCTTTATCCGCTTGCTTCCTGCAATGAGGCGCATTCGGGAACGAGTGCAGGAAGAGCCCACGCCCAACCAATGATTCCGGCACTCGACTTCAAGAGCAGGTTGGAGACGAGGCGACAAATGTCGATTCCACAGTACGGGATGCCGCCCACTTGCATGGAGCTCGCGACTGGGCAGCCGGAAGGATTGAAACCAGGGGCCGGAACCCGATGACGAAGGATGATGCGTCAATACGTGAATGAGCATACCATGGAGGTGTCCGCCGAGGACAAGCCATGAAGAGGACTTTAAATGCGGGGCAGGTGGTTACTGACATCCGCGCGGGCATGAGTGATGCCGAGATCATGAAGAAGTACCATCTCTCAGCCCGAGGACTGGCCAGCCTGTTCACGAAGCTGCTGGAAGCCGGGTTCATTGAGCAGTCGAGTCTGAGCGCGAGAGTCGATCTTGGTGCGAGAACGGTTTCCCTCCGAATATACCGCTGCCCAAAATGCGACATGCCGCAGGCCTTCG
>JARRRG010000470.1:0-3244 GCA_037380965.1 Deltaproteobacteria bacterium | reverse complement strand
CTCATCCTTACCGGCTCAGTGAGCCGTGGGCAGGCAACGGCATAACCCACCTTCCATCCGGTCAGGGAAAAAGTCTTGGCCGTGGAAGAAATCACCACGGCTCGTTCACGGAGAGAAGGGATTTGAAGAAGCGTGGTGTGCTTGCGGCCGTCGTAGACCAGGTGCTCATAGACCTCGTCCCCGATTGCCACGGCATTGTATTTTCGACAGAGTTCACCGATCAACTCCAGTTCGGCTCTTGTGAACACCTTCCCTGTGGGATTGAGGGGATTGTTGATGATAATAGCCGCTGTCCGCCGGCTGAAGGCCTGCGTGAGAGTCTCTTCCGGCAGTGCGAAATCCGGGCGCTGGAGGGGGACATAGACGATTCTGGCACCCGCCCGTGCCGCAATGGGAGGATACAGGTCATAACACGGCTCCAGAAGAATGACTTCATCTCCCGGTTCTATCAGGCCGAAAAGCGTTGCACCGATGGCCTCGGAGGCCCCGGCCGTGACGGTGACCTCTGGGCCGGGATCTACTGCCACCCCATAGAATCGACGCATTTTTTTCGCTATTGCTTCGCGAAGGGCGGGTATCCCCATGGAAGGGCAGTACTGATTGGGCCCTCGCATGATGGCATCGGCGGCGCGCCTGCGCACCTCTTCAGGGCCCTCAAAATCCGGGAAGCCCTGTGAAAGATTGACCGCTCCCGCACGGTTGCTGAGAGCCGTCATCTCGGTGAAAATGCTGGTGCCGAAAGGCCGCAGGGCGCTGCAGACGGCGGAGTCTTTCGTGGCTTGCTCATGATTCACTGCTTGGTTCCCCTTTTGAGATCTCGTTGGCACGTTCTTAACCGCTCCGGTGAATAGAGTGAAGGAAAAAGGGTCGATGACTTGCCGGTTGGGCATATCCGGCCTGTTGAGGCGGATTGTAGCGGAAACCTCGATTTGGTGACAACAAAAAAGGGCCGACCGGTACATACTCGAATCAATTGTTGAAGACCGGAAGCACGTTGATCGGAAGAATCTTGTTTTTATGTTGCAGAATGATTGCGATCCGGCGGTCAGACCAACCGCAGAGAGATGAACAATGAAAAGAGGGATACTTCTTACTATTGGAGCATACGGATTATGGGGCGTACTTCCCATTTACTGGAAGCAGTTGCAGAGCGTGCCCTCGACGGAGATCATCGGTCATCGGATTGTGTGGGCTCTCGTGTTCGCCGTCGGCGTGGTTGTTTTCAAAAGGCGCCTTTCTGCCGTGCTCCGCACCATCAGTCACCCCAGGATGGTCCTCATATACGGAATCGCAGGAGGAGTGCTGGTCGTCAACTGGACCACCTATGTGTGGGGGGTAAATTCGGGATATGTGGTAGAGACGAGCCTCGGTTATTTCATCAATCCGCTCGTAAACGTGCTGCTGGGAGTTATCTTCTTCCGGGAGCATTTGCGCCGAGTACAATGGGCGGCCATCTGCCTGGCGGCCGCAGGTGTGGGCTACCTTACCGTCCGGCACGGTTCGCTGCCGTGGATTGCACTGGTGCTTGCATTTTCGTTCGGGGCATACGGGCTCATTAAGAAAAGTGCGCCCCTGGAGGCCCTCGAAGGACTGACTCTCGAACTCTCGCTTCTGTTCGTTCCCGCGCTTCTGTATCTTTTGTACCTGGAGTCGAGAGGGGTCGGCACATTCGGTCATGCCGGTTTGTCAAGCCTGCTGCTCGCGCTGGGAGGAGTCGTCACTGCCACGCCGCTGCTCATGTTTGCCGGCGCGGCAAGGAGAATTCCTCTGTCCATGCTCGGGGTATTGCAGTACATCGCGCCGACGCTCCAATTTGCCATAGGCGTATGGGTGTACGGAGAGGAATTTTCGCGGACTCGCCTCATAGGCTTCTGCTTTATCTGGGCCGCGCTGATGATCTATACTGCTGAAGGGCTCCATGGGCACAGAAGGAAGCGCGTTGCACCCATTGGGACGGGGCCTTATCAGCTCAACAAATAAGGTTCTTCGAGTTGAAGCTTCCTCCCTGACCCCTCCTCAGTCGGGAGCACCTGATGCCTTCCGCAGAGGGGAGGTTGCGGATCAGGACCTGTGCGCGATCCGGTAGTAGACATCATACCCCAAGGGAATGATCACCAGCGTCAGGACGGTGGAAACGGCGGCACCGCTGATGAGGGAGACCCCGAGCCCCGCAAAGATGGGATCGGGGAGCATGAAAAAGGCGCCCACAATGACAGCCACAGTGGTCAGGATAACCGGTCTCGCCCTCACTGCCCCCGCTTCTATGACCGCATCCTTGATTCCTTTTCCCTTTTTGAGACTCAGCTCTATGAAGTCGATGAGAAGCACGGAATTCCTGACCATGATACCCGCAAGGGCGATGAACCCGATCATGCTGGTGGCGGTGAAGAATTTCCCGAAAAGGAAATGCCCGGGGATGATTCCGATGAGACTTAAGGGTATGGGTATCATCATGATAATTGGCGTTGCAAAGGAACCGAACCATGCCACGAGAACGAAATACATGACTACCATTGCCCCCATGAAGGCGAGGCCCAGATCCCTGAAAACCACGTAGGTCACTTTCCATTCTCCGCCCCACTTCATGGCGACCCTTTGGGTGTTGCCGGGTTCTCTGGTCCAGTATTGCTCCACCCTGTGTCCGTTGTTCATGATGGATCCGATTCTCTTCCTCATCTTCAGAATGGCGTAGACGGGGCTCTCTATGGTGCCCGCCACATCGCCGATGACGTAGACGACCGGTTTCAGGTTCTGGTGGTATATGGGCTTTTCCTTGATTCTTTTCCTCACTTGAACGAGCTCGCTCAATGGGACGGATTTTCCGGTCATGGAGACCAGGTTGATGTTCCTGAGCATGTCCAGTTGCGATTTTTGCTTTTGGGGAGCCTTGAGGATAATGTCCACACTCTCAAGGTCCCTGCCGGTATGCAGGATGCCGGCTTTCATTCCCTTAACGGCCATATAGAGGGTCTTGGAGATGGTGTCGGTGGAGACGCCTGTCAAGGCGGCCTTGGCCTTGTCGACGCGGAAATCCAGTTCCTCCATGTTATGCTCAACGAACCTGTCCTCGTCCACCACTCCTTTCGTTTTCTCGAAAATCCTCTTGATTTGTGAAGCCACGTCTATCCTGCTGGTTTCATTGGGACCGTACACCTCTGCAACAAGTGGAGAGAGAACCGGTGGACCGGGTGGAACCTCTGCCATCTTGATATTGGCGTCGTACCGTTTTCCGATGGCTTGAATC
>JARRRG010000469.1:0-5292 GCA_037380965.1 Deltaproteobacteria bacterium | reverse complement strand
CTTCCAGCGGCCGACGGTCAGCGGATTCACCTTGACCGCGTCGGCTATCTTCTTGTGGGTGATCTGGCCTTTGGCCTTGAGGTACATTTTCTTGGCCTGCTCACGTGCCTTTTTCTTCATTCTGCCTCCTCTCAGACTGTCTTCGTCCGTATCCGTCCTGATCGAATATTGTATCAAACTTTCATACATTCTATGTTGTGTAAAGTGTGGTCATGAATACGGATAACATAGTTTTGCAGGCACTGCAAAAAGTTTTGCCTGTCGAGCTTGTTTTGCGATCATGCGACAGCCGGCCTGCACTCGAGTTGCACAAAGCTTGGACCGGCATAGGACTCAATTATGTGCCACACGTCAAATTCCCGGGCGAGGCATCCGTTCCTTCGGGGAGGAGGACTCCCTCGTCGGCTCCACGGACCAAAGCGCTGGCTCCTCCCGCACAACCGGCCGTGGATTGCGGATCTGCAACCGGCTTGATTGACTATGACCGGTCTGTTATCGTCGTCCTGTTCGTTTGTTGCATTCAAATCCGGGAAACATGCGGGAGGTTGGCTGATGACCGGGGCCGAGCCGGCTCAAAAGGTGGCTGATGGCTGTGGTTTCATGAAAGGGGAAGCCGCCGGGATTGCCGAAACGGTCCTGCAACGAATGAACGCGAGACGTGTTGCCGGTGACGACGTGATGATCTCTGGGGCAGGCACGTAATCTGTGAAATCCAAGCACGCGCGCCGCGGGAGGAATTCTCAAACAGCGGAAGAGTTGCTCCATGGTGCCCAGCGGGTCGTCAGGTGACCGTATTCGTCCGGGTTGAAGAAGGCCGCGCTGCCAAGGATCAGCATCGAATCCAGGATGAACGATTGTGCTAACGCCGGCGCCAATGCCAGCCAGGGGGCCGTCAGGTCCGTTCCGGGGGTTCTCTCATGGGTACACCATCAATGCTGTCTTCGAGTTTTCAGATCAAGAGCCTTTCCCTTTCGAACCGCATCACCATGGCCCCACTGTACCTGGGCTACGCAGGCGCGGATGGCGCGGTGAGTGATCTCATGCTGGACCATTACAGAGAAATGGCGGGCTCAGGCGCCGCACTCATTGTAGTCGAGCACACAGCCGTGCATGCGAGCGGACTGGGATCGCCTTTCATGTTGAGGGCAGATGACGATCGCTACATCCCCGGCCTCTCTCGACTGGCAGAAGTTATCAAGGGACAAGGAGCGCTCGCTTTCCTGCAGATCAACCACACCGGGCGGTACGCTTTCGGGCCTGACCGGTTGGCTCCCTCATCATTTCGAGCGGGAGACGTTGTCGCCAGAGAGATGAGTCTGGATCAAATCCAGGAAATCGCCGAAGGATATGCCGCCGCAGCGCTGCGAGTGAAGCAGGCCGGTTTTGACGGCGTCGAACTGCACGGAGGAATGGGCTACCTCCTGGTGCAGTTTCTCTCCCCTCGAACGAATCAACGAACGGACGGGTACGGAGGAAGACTGGAGAACCGTATGCGTTTCCCTCTGGATGTGGTGGAAAGAGTTTTCTCAAAGGTGGGCGACGGCTTTCCAGTGGGGTACCGTTTCCTGGCCGAAGAAGAACACCCGGATGGGCTGCATCCTGATGAAACAACCGTGTACGCTGAGGCGTTGGTCAGGAGAGGCGTAGCTTATCTGTCGGTCGTTGCCGGGACGTACGATTCGTATGCCCTTCCCGAATATGCCGAAAAGAGGAAGCAGCAAGGATACATGACGCATTGGGCTGCTCTCGTCAAGCAGGACGTGCCGAACATCCCGGTCATCACCGCGGGCCGTATACAGACGCCGGAATTTGCTGGAGAAATCTTGAACAAAGGTAAAGCCGACCTCATCGGTTTGGCCCGCGTGCTGTTGGCAGATCCCTTGTGGCCGAAGAAGGCCCTGGGCGTTATTTCAGAACCAATCGTTACCTGTGAACCGAATTGCTCCTTGTGCCAAAGGAGAACAGCAAGAGGAAAACCAGCCTTCTGCTCACAGTGGAACGCGGAAACCAAAGAGGCCTTTGCCACCAAGGTGGGAGAACATGTGGGCCCTACCCTCACTGACGAATTGAAACTCATTGATTACCAGGCCATTGAGCCCTTCAAGCTCATTCCCTCCTGATGTTGATGGGCTTGTGACCTCCGGGATAAAGCAAAGGGCAGTGGGAGGTTTCACATTTCTCAGTCGACGAGATTGCGCGTGAACAAATCCGGCCAGAATTTAGCTGGACTAAATAGGCCCGTTCGCGGTAGGGTGAAGTGTCGTCATCAACAGAGGGCTGTGCAGGCCGTTCGATGACGGCACGCTACTATCTTCCATGTTCTTATCACCCCTCGTTTGGTCCGCGCCAGCGGGGGATTTTTTTGCTCGTGACGGCAAGAGTCCTTCCCTGAGATTCCCTGCCGATTCATCCATTTTGGGTCAATCCAGACGGTTGCCTGGCGAGAGAATCCCGCTCAAGAACCCTCCTTTGCTTCCCGGCACGGGAGGAGGCGCCGCACGTTTCAGCCGCGAACCGCCGCCATGTTCGACCACCCTCCACGTTCCTCACCTGGACAATCGAATGGATCTCTCCATCTGGAGAGGCGTCAAAGCCGCGAATAGGCCAAACAGCGCACCGTCATGTCGCGCGGCCAATTGCTCGTTGAGAAGGTGATCGCCACCCAATTTCCGTTCCAGGGGATTTCCAGGGGTGCGAGCACTCAACCGGAATCGAGCCCAAGTAGCTGTCTGGGGCCGACGGGCACGTCAGGATCATGAATAACGCCGTCTCAATATCCCATGCTCAGCTTGGAGCGCATGTCTTTACCTGGTCTCCAATGAATTCACTTCTTCGCTGTTCCTGTTGACACACACCGATCCGGATTTTCCGTGAGTTTCCCACAGACATGGTCGAGTGGCTTCGAAACGATGGAAGGAGGTGAACCCTCTCGATTGTGCTTCGGCCGGAAGTCTGCTAAAATACATATGAAATTAATGGTATTATTTTTTTGGAGGTCAAGGAAGGTCTTGCTTGCTCTGCCCGGTAATTTCCTCATCGAGGGCCGGATCCGGATTCTTGGCAAGATTTTGATTGGAACTATCGGACACGTTGTAGTGACTTGAATAGAAGGATAATTTGTAGTTTTCTCCGGGGTGATGGATAAGGTGGGAAGGCTTCTTTCCGCTTGAGGGCATCGTCACGAGATTACCGATCCCCGTGGGAGCGTACGCATGGCCGTGGTGACAGGATTCACAACGGGACTTCCGTCCAAAGAGGCGGAGAGTTCTTAACCGGTCGCGATGGTGATGGAGCCCGGCCAGGTATTTCAGAGTCGGAGGAGCGCGCATGGTCACGTTTTTCGAGAAGTTGTTTCACGGGGCAGGCGCACGCGAGCTGAAGGATATTGAATTTGCGCAGATCTTTGAGCACTTTCAGAATATGCTGCTCGATGATCACCACAGGGCCATGGAGCTCATGGCCGATCTGGGTGAAAAGGCCGGAGGCGACTTCGTATTCGATCGAAAGTATCTTCAGGATTCCGTGCGCGAACTCCAGATTGTGTTGCTTCGCATGGTGAAAGGGCTGAACCTCATTGGATCCAACCGCTATTTGAAGCTCTACTCGACCCTGGACAGAGTTCTGCCTGTCGAGTCGGAGCTGAGATGCCGGTTGAAATCATGGGAGGCCCCGTACGTGGTTCGGCTTGGGGATGCGCCTATGGACACTCCCGAGTTGACCGGCGGCAAGGCAAATACGCTCGTGGAAATAATCCAGCGCCTCCGCTTGCCTGTGCCCAATGGATTCGTAATCACCAGCACGGCTTATTGCCGATTCCTCGAACACAACCATCTTGAGGACCGACTGCGCACGTTGCTCGAAGCGTGGAATTCGGGCGAACATGACCTGGACAAGACATCCAGCCAAATCCGCAACTGCATTTTGGCTGGTGAAATTCCCAAGGACCTGGCCAAAGCCATCCTCCGCCATGCTCATAAAGGCAAGCACAATTGGTCCGTTCGCAGCAGCGCGTATGGAGAGGATGGGGAGCTTTCTTTTGCCGGGCTGCATGAAACGTTCCTGAATGTGCCTCACGGTCAAATCCTTGAAAAATACAAGATGGTGCTGGCCAGTCTCTATTCGCCGGAGGCGATAAATTACCGTCGTCAAATGGGGACCATCGGCGAGGAGGTGGCGATGTCGGTCCTTTGTCAGGAAATGGTCGACAGCCAGGCCAGTGGAGTGCTCCAGACCGCATGTCCTGACGATCTCGAAACCAATTGCATGGCGATCTACTCATCATTCGGATTGGGACGAACCACCGCGGAAGGGAGAGACGCCCTGGACCAGTGGGTCGTGGAAAAGGAACCGCCGTACAAGATCAAGGAGGCAAGGATTGCACGAAAAGAACTCTTGTTAAGATCGGGAACAAACGGCGGGGAAGAAGAGATTATACTTTCAACGGAACAGCAATCAAAGGAGGCCATATCGGAGGATGTGGTGAGCTCCCTGGTTCAGTGGGGCGTCCACCTGGAACGTTATTTCAAGCGTCCGCTGGAAATTGAGTGGGCTTTGGACACCAAAGGTGATCTCAAGCTCCTTCAGAGCAGGCGCTTGGGCTTCCAGCATGCCGCGGTTGAAGTCCCCGAGGAGTTTTTCGAATCGTGCTCCAAGTACCCTATACTCATACGCGACCAGGGCGTGGTGGCGCATGGAGGCGTCGGATCAGGATCAGTACGGATTGTGCAGTCCAATGAGGATATGGCCGAATTTCCCGAAGGCGCAGTGCTGGTGACGCGCTATACCGCACCCTGGCTCGCCCGGATTGTGCCCAAGGCTTCTGCCATCATTTCCGAACGAGGTTCTGTAGCAGGACATCTCGCCACAATCGCACGGGAGTTTCGCGTTCCCACGTTAGTGGGTGTGGGGAACGCCACCGATGTGATTACTGACGGCATAGAGATTACCCTTGATACGAGCCGTCGAATCATTTACCAGGGACGTGTCGAGGAACTGATTCAGTACCAGCTCGCCCAGCCTATGGTTTTCGAAGAAACGCCTGAATTCCGCCTTCTGCGAAGAATTCTCCAACGAGTCGCTCCTCTCCATCTGATTGATCCCCACTCGTCCAACTTTACCCCGGAAGGGTGCGAATCGGTCCACGACATGGTCAGGTTCATACATGAAAAGGCGGTTCAGGAGCTTATGGATCTCCCAAGCGTACTCAAACGCTTTCGAACGACCAACGTGTGGACTCTCGAGTCTGATGTCCCGATGGGGTTGAAAATCATCGATCTTGGAGGCGGGCTCGAT
>JARRRG010000468.1:0-3248 GCA_037380965.1 Deltaproteobacteria bacterium | reverse complement strand
TCGTTGGCCGAAGCAGAGCGTACCTCCCTGCTCTCGCTGATAAGAACCGGTTTCGAGAGTCAGCGCCGTTGAATTCGCAGCCCGTTGTGAAGAGAGGGCAGGCCAGGCTGGCCGATGGAGGGGAATGTTGAGCCCTTTTTCGGGGAATTCCTATGTCTCGATCGATGCCAGATACGTGGAGATCAGGTGATCAAGAACCATATGCACGTCTTCAACAGGCCCATATTCCCCTTTCTCAGTCTCAACGTGGATGGCGTACGGGGCGACCTCTTTCATCCTTCCGCCATCAAACCCCACGATGGCGACGGCAATCCCCCCGTTTGCGACCGCGAACTCGAGTGCTTTGACCGCGTTCGGTGAATTTCCACTTGCAGATATTCCGACTACAATATCTTTCGGTTGCATCAAATTCCTCAACTGCCATGAAAAGACATTCTCGTACCCGATGTCGTTCGCCAGGCAGGTGATGCAGGAACTGTTGTCCGTAAGAGTCAACGCACGGAAAGGCTTGCGACCCTCCGGAGACGCGCAGAAACCCAGATCATTCGCAAAATGGGAGGCCGTGGCCGCGCTCCCCCCATTTCCGAGAAAAAAGATGGTGCGGCCGTGAGCCCGCGCCTCCAAAAAGAGGTCGATTACCCGTCCCACAGCCTCGCAATCCAGACGGGCCAGCACCTCCGTCAGATGTTCAACGTAACGGCGAGCATACACAAACCCGGACTGTGCCTCCAGTGCCATCATATCCAGCCTAGACATTCTGCCCGTCCTTATTTCTGATGTGAGCGTCCCCGAGGCCGGCTCACCGTTCCGTGATCCCGAAGAAGATGAAGCCACCGAATCCGCTCCCCGTGCCTGCGCGGAGGGGGCGAAAGAAAATCAGCCTCGTGGGCCCCTTGCCGGAACGAATGTTACAAGATAGATCGGGTGGTTGCAAGATAAGCCATCGGCCGAGGATCCGGCCCGAGAAGGAAAAATAGTCTTCGTTACACATTTTTGTGATAGCTTTTATACTGTGTGAAAAATATTCGCAAAGGAGACACTAGCGGTTTCAATGAGAAAGCTCAATCCACACTACGTTGAGGAGGTCCGGGCCATAACCAATCGGTGCGGCTTTTTTCGACTCATGTCTATGCAGATGCAATCACTTGAAATAGGCAGGTCAGTAATAGAGACCGAAGTGGGAGGGCAGCACCTCCAGCCGTACGGCCTCGCGCATGGAGGGGTCTGTTCGGCCATCATAGACGCAGCGGCATGGTGGGCGGTCTTCACTGAGCTGGATGAAGACATGGGAATGACAACCGTGGATCTGAATCTTAACTACCTAGCCCCGGTGACGGATGGAAAAATAATTGCCCGGGGCCGCAGCATCAAATTGGGCAGAGCCATTGGCCTGGGAGCCGCGGAAGTCACAGACCAGGCAGGAAAATTGATTGCTCATGGCACATCCACCGTCATGGTGATCCCGAGTGTCACGTTTGTCGGTTCGGGACCGTCTCCCGGCAAGTTCATCGACGGTGAGTAGGCATGAGCGGCAGCGGGGAGGACGGACCGTTGCCTCAGCGAGGCAGGGGGGACGATTCTCCGTCTTCCTGTGACAGCTTTGAGAAAGAGGGAAAATCGGTCATGGGAGAGCTCGTTCTGGACGGCCACACCCACTGCGGACTCACTATCCCTCTCGATATTCTCTCACGCGAGTGGAAGCGGGCTGCAATTGACGGCGGAGTCGTCTTTTCCCCGGTGGAAGAGATTTACGATCGGTATGATTCCTTTTTCGAGGACTCTGAAGAGTACAAGCAGAGTCGGCGTGCCGTTCACGAGTATCTGCTTCGCATTTCAGTTCAAGACTATCTCTTTCCCTATTTCTTTGTGTGGAACGATTTTCCGTCCATCCCGGATGGCTTTGTCGGGATAAAATGGCACCGTCATCCTGGAGAGCCCGTATACAACTACGGCACTCGGGCGTGTGAGCGGGTAATCGGGCAAATCTGCGAAAAACGCCTTCCCATAGTATTGGAAGAAGAATTCCACAACACGCTGAACTTTGTAAGAGACATTGCGGGAAGGACCGTGGTGGTCATTCCCCACATGGGGGCCTTGAACGGTGGTTACGTCGAGCTGAAAGAAGCCGGAGTCTTTGACAACCCGACGGTGTGGGTCGACACTGCCCTGGCCGGTCGCCGAGAGATCAGCGATTTTGCACGGAACTTCGGCATCGATAGGATCATCTTCGGCTCGGACTATCCGTTCGGCATCCCGATGAATGAGAAGCGAAAACTTCATAACCTCTTCTCCGATGATGACCTCTCCGCTGTGCTTTCAGGAAACCTGATGAAGCTCCTCAAGAGATAGGGGGCGAGACAGGCGGCATGAAGCCGCCCGATGAATCGCCTCGTCTCTTCAGGCACATGATGTTGCGATCGGTGGCGCCCGTATGGCATCGCAGGGAGGAGGAACACGTCTCGGTTCGTGCCTAACCCGTCAAGTCTGAACGGACACGCGTACTGCGATCAGGAAAAGTCGACCGTATTGCACCATGCCTGAAGATTCACGCCGAAGGGTTTACCGGCGCTTGAATCGTCCTTTGCCGTGGTGTCCCGAGAAGAACCCTAAGATTGGACAACACTGCTTCCCGGACGAGAAATCGGCCAGGCGCTGCACCTGGTCATCGGTGAGGAGAGCGAGACGGTTTCGCTGCAACTTGAGCCGCTCCTTGCTCACCTCGTTGCGGGACTTGAGGATTGCTTCATCCAACTGGGCCAGCTTTTTCTGGTCGATTTTCCCGGACATGAGCATGGTCTTCTTCTCATCGCGGAGAGACCTCGCGCTCATTCTGGCTTCATGGGTTTTTCCCCGGAATTGAACATAGAGATTGCGCATCTTCTCCCGTTGTTCATCGGTGAGCTTGAGTCGCCCCATCAAGCCACCCCATGCTCGGCAACGCCCGTGTCCGAAGCCCCTCTTGTGGAGCCACGGGCCCCCTCGTTCCCCGGGGGGCTTGTCAAGAGCTGCGCCCGGCCCTTGAGCAAGAAGTCGAGGGGAGGCCAGGGCAACTGCCGAGGGAGAGCCGGCAAGCTCGTCGAAAGCCTGCGTCGCAAAGACTCCAACGCCCACGATGAGCATCGCGGACACAATCAATATGCTGACTTTTTTCATGGTGACGTACTCCTTGTCATTGGATCTGTGTGAGCCGTTCAAAGGGTTAGGCACTCTCCGAACACGTTCCTCATCTGGTGCAATCTCTGTTTCCC
>JARRRG010000467.1:3160-7913 GCA_037380965.1 Deltaproteobacteria bacterium | reverse complement strand
ATAATCTTCTCCCGCCGTGTTCCTGAAAATCAGGTCATTGCAGTCATAGGCCTTGGCCTTACTCCAGCACCAGCCCAGAGACTTGGGATCCACATCCCATCTGAATATCTTGGGCGCCGCAATCGGCTACCCCGTTTTCTTCAAGGGCCTTGGGAATGAGGAACAGCTCCGCGATCTTTTCCTTTTCTTCGTCGGTGTACCCCGGGATGCGGATCACTTCCATGCGGTCCCTCAGGGCCGCGGGAACAGGATCGAGCTGGTTGGCCGTTGCGATGAACATCACGCTGCTCAGATCAAAAGCCACGTCCAGGTAATGATCTACAAAGGTATTGTTCTGCTCCGGGTCCAAGACTTCGAGGAGCGCGCTTGCCGGATCACCCCTGAAATCCTGGCCGATCTTGTCCACCTCATCGAGCATGAACACCGGATTCCTGGTCGATGCCCTTCGAATTTCTTGAATAATTCGGCCGGGCATGGCGCCAATGTAGGTCCTGCGATGCCCTCTGATTTCAGCCTCGTCACGCAGCCCTCCGAGGGAGACTCTGATGAATTTCCTTCCCAGGGCCCGGGCAATGGACTTGCCAAGGGAGGTCTTGCCCACGCCCGGAGGTCCGGCCAGACAGAGTATGGGTCCTCTATTCGCGGACTTGAGCTTGTGAACCGCGAGGAATTCGAGGATACGGTTCTTCACCTTCTCCAGATCATAATGATCTTCATTGAGTATTCTCTCGGCCCGGTCGATATCGAGATTATCGGTCGTCGATGTGTTCCAGGGGAGATTGGTCAGGACTTCCAGGTAGGTGCGGGCCACGGTGTATTCGGGAGAATGGGGTGGAATACGCTCCAGCCTTTGAAGCTCACGGGTGGCCACTTCACGTGCATCGTCGGTCATCCCCGATTCTCGAATTTTCTGATGGAATTCATGCACCTCTGAGAGTTGGGGATCTTCCTGACCGTTCAGTTCCTTTTGAGCCGACCGCATCTGCTGGCGAAGCCCTGACTCGCGCTGTCGCCTGCCTGTTCCCGAACCTTGCAGCAGGTCATTGACCGCCTGGGGCTTGGGCTGAAATGTTTCCACGTCGGTATTCAGGTAGTACGAGACTTTCTTGAGCCTTTCCAGGGGATCGTTACATTCGAGGAGCCCCTGTTTGACCGCGGCTTTTAAAGGAAGGTAAACCGTAATAATATCAGAAAGTTGTCCGGGATCTTCGGCTTTGTCCACCAGCGCTCTGGCGTGTTCGCTCATGGGCCTTCCCAGGGTGAGGGAGAGCTTGAAGAGCGAGGCCATGCTTTGGACAAGAGTGTGCAGCAATTCCTGGGGCACGTACTTCTCTTCAACCAGATCCACTTCGCCCATCATGTACGGCTCGCTCTCAACCTGTCTGAGCAAGTGAATCCGGCAGATGCCGTCGGCAATTGCCTTTACTCCGCCGCCTTCCAGACGTACCACCTGCTGGATACGTGCCAGGGTGCCGACCATGGAAATCTCGTCGCCGCCGAGGTGCAACCGGTTTCGGGCCTTCTGATAGAAGAGCCCCACCAGGTTATCACCGCCTACGACAGACTCAGCGAGCTTGACGACACGAGATCCCTTGAGAAAGAGAGGAATAGTCACACTCGGAAAAACAACCATATCCCTCAAAGGGAGAATCGGTACAACCGCAGGGAATCTCCCCTCCAACTTGGATGATTTCATGACAGCCTTACACCCATCCCTGAAACAAGACTTAAAGCATCAAGATTGCCAATATGAAATTCGGTGGAGCCAACATATCCGATTTGCATGGAAAAGTCAAGATGTTAAGGACTGGAGAGGGTTTGGGGAGGCCGTCCCCGTCATGATTCCAAGGAAAGCGCTTCTCGTTTCGAGGTGTGATATCGACACGTTGCCAAAACTTTCGCGTGACCGTTCGAGGGCATGAATATGGTGCCTTTCAGAAGGCCTTCTCCCGGTACCTCCACCATAACCCATACGAGACCAGGATGAAGAGAGCTCATTATCTGTGCGGCACGGACATGCCGCCAATCCAGGCGGGCCGTCTCAGCAGCAGCTAACCGCTTGGTCTTCTTGCAATATCCCTATCCGATTCGCGCTCGCTCGACCGCTGCGGGACGGTTTCTCTCCTCTGAGCGCGTGCCGGCCTTTCTCACCATGAATATGCAAATCAGAGGTCCAGCAGTATCTTTTCCGGGAGTCGGCGGGATGGATCGAGAGCGCGGGTGTGTTCATTCCAGCGCGTCTGGAGGGCTGCATCCCGGAAGCGTACTTCCTCGGTATGGTCTCCGCACGCGCGCTCAAGCACGCGGAACAGCTCTGTCCACTGGTCTGCGATCTTGTGCAGCGATTTCGAAATGACCAGAGGGAGGGCAATTTCTGAACCATTCGGTTTCGGAGGTTCCCCGAGATCCCATACAATCCTGGCCACTTCATCGTATTTCTCCGTGACGCGGTCACGCTCGGCAGGATCTCCGGGATCGGGCAGTATGATCGTGAGATCGGGTGATACCACCGTGTTCTCGCCATGAAGCGGAGCGTACGATCGGTTGAGAAAAAGACCCGGATCGCCGGCTATTTCGAGGGATTCCCGAAGAAATGAGAGTCGCGGCGGCTCGAGAAACTCGAGAATAACACTGAGAACCGCGTGGGGATTTGAGGAGACGAAGAGGCTGAGCATGCGGAGCATCGATTCTTCCGAGTAATTGTTCCGGAACCAGAGGACAAAGGGATCGGATGCCCTACGCACAACCTGGGACACAGTGTCTCGCCACCTCCCGCGCGGTCTCGGATCCACGATCCATTTGCTGACATACGGGGTCATGTCGACCTGAGTCATGACCGCCGGTCCCCGGTCAACGAGTGACGGCGGCACAATATAGTCGAGCTCCATGCTGAAAATCTCTTCGCATTCGAGCAATGCCTGTCGAAATTCTTCGCCGGGAAAGGTAGGGGTCGACTCCACGTAGTATGGGGGCCGCAGGCCCAGATGCGATGAGCGAGCCCTGAAATCGGTTCCGGGAAGGACCGAGAGGACAAACGGGTGAACTACGGAATAAGCATCCGTTTTTCTTAACCAATTCAGCGTGCGGGCGAATCCCTGGGGGGAGTCTTCCGGCAACCCAAGAATGACATCGGTGGTTACTTCGATCCCCACTTCTTTTAGAAATGAGACTCCCCGCGCCACTTTTTCGGGATCTCCCGATCGGCCGGCCGCTCGCAGCGCGGCCCGGTTCGTGGTCTGGAGGCCGACTTCAGCGCTTCTCAAGCCGGCTTCCTTAAACTGACGCACATCATCGCGGCTGAGGAAGTCGGCCCGCAATTCAGCATGCGCTGCTACATCCTTCGTTCGTCTTCGTCGGGCCATGCTCGCAAGGAGTTTCCTGTATCCCGCTTGCGCGTTGAACGTGGGATCCATCAGGTAGATCTCCCGGACTCCGGAATGAGCCCCGTACGCGAGGTCGAGCACCGCCTCGACGGATTGGCGGGGATGAGACCTGATACCCTGGAATGTCTTGTGATAATAACAATAGTTACAGGTGAAAGCGCATCCGCGGACGGTCTCGATAAAGAGTGACCCATCCCGGGAAGGACCGATCCTTCCATCCAGGTAGGGGTACGGGCACCCGTCAAGGTTCCACGGATCCGCGAGGGTGGTATTCATTCGGAGGGACCCACGCGCCTTGAAAAAGGTCCCCTCGATGTCTTGGGCTTCGCGGCCGGAGAGGAGAGCTTCCAACAGTCGGGCGATCCGCGACTCGCCCTCTCCGAAGATTCCCGCATCAACCGCGGGATGTTCGATCACCCACGTATTATCCGGGGTTACTTCGGGGCCGCCAACGATAATCAGGGATTCCGGGGCACGCCTCTTGAGGTTCGACGCGAGAAAGAGGCTTCGCTGAACATTCCACACGTAGAGCGTGAGCCCGACAACGGTGGGCCGCGTGTCAGCAATGTTCCTGCAGAGCGCTTCATCTGCGAATACGTCAACGATTTCAGGCTCTAATACCGACGAAAATATACCGTGGGCAGTGGACGCGGCCAGGGCCGACATGAGGAAACCCGCGGCAAGAGGGATGTTTGAAGGGGGCTCCTCGAAAGAGAAACGGGGAGGTGGAAGCTGTACAAGGAGAAAATGAGCCATCTTTTCTGTTCAGAGCAGGGGAAACGAATTCGCAATGATCGTGAACCGGAAAAGGAATTTTCGCAACCCTCTCACGGTGTCAGTTTTGAAAACTACTTGGAAGAGCTTGCAAGCAGCACCACGAGAAGGAGATGACAGCCCGGTCCAGTGCCGGGAACCGGACGTCCCGGATATTCAGGGATGATGGAGAGAAGTTTCGAGCAGCAGGCCCTAGGCCACCGCGTGGAAACAGCGATAACGATCTCTGAGGAAGACGGTCCCGCGGCCGCGTTGCGTCGTGATCAATCAAACCATCCGCGGGATGGACGCGACGCGGACGAACATCTCTGCCCATAGACCTTTCGCGGGCGTTACTGCCGACCAGTTGGCCTCCGATTTGGGTACTGTGGGGAATCAATCAACAAGGAACACTTCGTCTCCCGGTCTCACCCGTTCCGCGACCTTGATGCCGATCGCATCGCCTCCAGCGGCCTCCTCGACAGACTTGTTCTCGATCTGCATCGAATCTATCTTTTGTTCGAAATCCGTGGTGGCGCCCTTTATCGAGATGGTGTCACCGACCTTCACGCGGCCTGACAGCTCAATAGCCGCAACGCTGATCTTGCCAAAGAAAT
>JARRRG010000467.1:0-3150 GCA_037380965.1 Deltaproteobacteria bacterium | reverse complement strand
TGCCGTCAAGCCCCTTTTTATCTTATCATGGCTTCAATTTCTTTGATATTGTTATCCACATCCTTATCTTATCACCTGAGTCACCAGCATGTGGGAAGCCCCTGCCACGTTCATTCGAGCCGGCGTGTCATCGGCAGGAGCTTTCTTTTCATGAATGGAGCCGCGGATTCGCGGTAAGATCGTCCCTTCAATCGAATTGATAACCGTGTCAAGAAGCCGTGCACAGCAGGGCCGGGACTTACAATTCTTTGACGAACGAGCTGGAGCAGATGATCGAGCCTGCGGACCTGCCCTGGCAGCATCGCGGTAGTGGGGCGGTTCTTGCCCCGGAACGAGGTGAACGGACCACCGCCAATGTCAGCAAACCATAGTTCTTTCGGCCAGGTATCCGCGACAATGCCCTCCCTGAGATGGACGTATCTGTTTTGGGGAGTGGCCGGGGCGGTGCTTATCGCCATTCATGCTGCGCTTGCTCTGCTGTCGATGGATTTCGAGGCCGGCGGGGAATCGCTCATTGGCAGGCCGGTGCTGTCATTCGTGGCACTTGAGCTGCTGGCGTGTGGGGTTTTTTTGCTCGCGGTAGGGGTAGTCCCGTCAGGTCCTCGGGAAACACCTCTGTACGCGTGGGTTATCATCGTGGGAATTGCACTTCGAGCGACCATGATCGTATCCACGCCGATCCTCGAGAATGACTACCTCCGCTACCTCTGGGACGGCGCGGTCGCGGCCAACGGCTGGAGCCCGTATCGTTTTTCACCGGAAGCGGTATTGCAGGGGTTCAGCACCGTTCCGCACGAACTGCTCCGCCTGGGAGATGAAGGAAGAGCGATTCTCTCAGAAATCAGCTATCCGCATCTGAGAACCATCTATCCTCCAGTCGCACAGGCCGCGTTTGCCATCGCCCACTTCCTCAAGCCATGGAGCCTGACTTCCTTACGCCTGGTATTCTTGTTGTTTGATGCGGCCACGCTCCTCCTGCTCATAGCGGCTCTCCGGAGCTTGGATCGGTCTCCGCTCTGGATCGTCATTTACTGGTGGAATCCCCTGATCGTCAAAGAGTTTGTAAACTCGGCTCATTTGGACGTGATTACGTTCCCGCTCGTTGTGGGAGCGGTCATGTTGGCCGTCCGACAAAGGTATGTATGGGGGGCCGGCTCACTTGCCCTGGCAACAGGAGCCAAACTATGGCCGGTCGTGATCCTTCCGGTGATTCTCTCGCCCCTGTGGCGGCGTCCCGCTCGCCTCATCGCTCCGTTGACGCTGTTCGTGCTCATAGCGGGCGTGCTTTCGATTCCCATCTTGAGGGCAGGTCTTGACACGAGCTCGGGCTTCGTGGCCTATGCCAAGACCTGGGAGATGAATGACGCGCTGTACATGCTCTTCTTCTGGGCGGTGCAATTTCTTTTGAGCATATTCCAACTTGACGCGGGCACTCGAGACCGGCGAGTGCGAACGCGGAGCAATTATGGGAGCGATCCCTCCTGATCGTTTCCGCGACGTTCTAACTGAGTCCTACGCAGTTCCCGTGGTACTTTGCCTGGGTGGTGCCGTTTCTGGTGATTCGTCCTCATGCGTCCCTTCTGGTCTTGAATGCTCTTGTGTTCCTCTATTACGTGCGATTCTATTTCAAGGCCCGGAACAATGTGGACATGTTCGACTACGGAGTGGTCTGGGTGGAATTTCTGCCGGTCTGGTTTCTGCTCCTCTGGGAGTGGGTGAGGGGGGAATGGAGCGCGGCTGGATAGTGAACGAGCAGGCAGACGGGCCGAGAACGAGGATGGAGTCCGTACTGACCTGCAATTGAGGAGTGAAAAGAAGGGCAGGAAGACGGTATGTGCGGAAGATTCATACTCTTTTTCCAGATTCGGATCGCCGAAAATTTGTCATGCTCCGGTGGGGACTGATCCCCTTTTGGGCGAAGGACATCAAGATCGGTTATAAAACGATCAACGCGAGGTCTGAAACAGCTCCCGGGAAGCCTGCCTTCAGATCGGCCTTCAAGAAACGACGCTGTCTGATTCCCGCGGACGGATTCTATGAGTGGAAGAGTGCCAAAGGAAAACGGGAGCCGTACCTTGTACGCTTGAAGGATGAGCAACTGTTCGCGTTCGCAGGACTCTGGGAACGATGGAAGGGACCCGATGATGATGTCATAGAATCATGCACGATCCTGACCACCGGCGCGAATGAGTTTCTCAGCCCCATCCACGACCGGATGCCCGTGATTCTTCCGGCCCGGGATTACCACGCATGGCTCGATCCTCTCGTAGAGGAGCCCGAAACGCTCCTGTCGCTCCTTGTTCCCTATCCTCCCGACGAAATGACCGCTGTCCCGGTCAGCTCACGGGTGAATAAAACGAGCTACGACGATCCGGACTGTATCGCGCCGATCGGAGAATCAGAGTAGCATATTGAGAAGAAATGCCGACCTCACCGCGTGGATCTCACAGGGCAGCCGTGGAAGGATGGAGATTCGTCGGTTGTGAGCCGGGCGGAGATTCATCCGATCGCGCGTCAAACGATATAGCCGTCCACGTACTTCAAACCCAGACCGGTCACGAGGAAAGCGATAACGGGTGTAATGATCGCGGTGGACACATATTTCTGAGCAGTTGCGCCCAGGTACATTCCCACGAGGCCACCGACTCCGAATAGGAAGCCCAGGAGCCAGTCCGGAGCCACCGTCAGCTCCGGGCGCAAGTGGTACACGGAAGCCAAGGAGTAGAAGATCACCCCTCCAACAGACGTGACACACGTGCCCATGAGTGTCGCTCCGGCAATGGTGTGCACGGGAAGGCCGAAAAACGAAACGATGAACGGGGCTATAATGGCTCCTCCCCCCACTCCATACACTCCTCCGACCAGCCCGACCAAAAGTGAGAGCAGGAAGAGACCGGTCGTATGAAAACTGAAACGCTCACCGTAGAATTCGTACTCGGTGCGGCGGAGTGACCAGCTCACCGTCCGAATCGCAGGCTCTCTGTACCTGCTTGTGCGGGTGAGGTCGCGAGATCTGGAAATATCTTGTCTGAGCCGTGCCTCCGCGGTTTTCACCGAGCTTCCCGCAAAGCTCCCGTTCAGAATCGATTGGTAGACCATCCTGCCTCCAATATAGAGCAGGACGATCCCGACGAAGAGTTTGAAGGACCG
>JARRRG010000466.1:0-3251 GCA_037380965.1 Deltaproteobacteria bacterium | reverse complement strand
GAGATTGAATCGCCCCGGTAAGATTTCCCCCCTCAACGCGATGACCGCGGCCAGGCAGATCGAGTGCCCTCACATGCTTGGCAGAAGAGGCCGGCTGGCCCCGAGCGCGGTGAAACACCGGCCTGAAGATGCCTGCGTCTAGAACATAAACAGCTCTTCTCCATGGAGCTGTATCCACTCTTCGGACAGGGCGTTCACGGCCTCGGCCAGGTCGTTCACCCCGAGGAGGAGGATGCTTGAGTCCCCCGCCGCATTCCCTCCTATGAAGGAATAGAGATACTCGATGTTTACCCCGGCAAGCCTCAGAGACTTGAGCAGAGCGTTCAGTCCACCAGGGTGAAGAGGGATCTCAGCGGCAATGATCTCTTGCACCGACGGAGCGTATCCCGCGCCTTCCAGGATGTTCGCCACTCGGTCCGGTTCAGGCACAACAACATGGACGGAACCTGAGTTGCGTTCCGCTCGCAGGGTTACCGCGAGGATAGGAATGCCATTGGCCCCCAGCAACTCACTGATCGCAGACAGTGTTCCCGGCGCATTCTCAACTGGGACCGCTATCTCTCGAACGGTTTTCATAAGACAGCCTCCATCATACCGGCACTGCCGCCACGTTCCTGTTCGCAGATCTGAAGAAGGGTGAAACTTCAGTCGAGGGAGGAGATATATTCAGCGCCTCTCGCCAAAGCCTTTTGGTTGACTTCGATAATCGACCGCTTCTTGCCCTCGAACACCGTCTCCAGCGCTTCAACGAGCGCTTTGTCCGACACAATCCCGGAATCCGCGGCCATGGCCCCGAGCATGATCATGTTCAGGACCCGGTCGTTTCCCATCTCGTGCGCGAGAGAATTGGCCGGGACGCTCAGAATTCGTATGTCTTTCCGAGACGGAGTCTCCGACACCAGGTCTTGATTCAGGAACATGGTGCCTCCGCTCTTCACCATGTTCTCATATTTGACCATGGAGGGATAATTCATCGCGACCACAAGCTCGGGAGCCGAGGCAATAGGAGAGGCAATTTCCTCGTCCGAAACCACCACGGTGCAGTTGGCCGTGCCGCCCCGCACTTCAGCTCCGTAGGCAGGGAGGTAGGTGACATGCCTATCCTCCTTCATTCCCGCCACTGCCAAGACGTACCCCATCATGAGGACTCCCTGGCCCCCGAAACCTGAAAACACACTTTTAAGCAACATCCTTAATCACCTTGGGGGGAAAGAACTGTGACATGATTTCGTCAACCCAGCGGGCGGCCTCAGCAGGACTCATTTTCCAGTTAGTCGGACACGGCGACAGGACCTCGACCAGAGAGAATCCCTTGTCCTCGAGTTGGGTTATGAAGGCCTTCTTGATAGCCTTTCTGGTCTTGATAATTCCCTTGGGGTTCGACACCGTCGTTCTTTCAACGAACACACTTCCCTGGGCCACAGCGAGCATCTCGCTCAGATCCAGGGGATTACCGTCTCTCAAGGGGACCCGGCCGCCCGGCGAGGTCGTGGTAACCTGTCCGACTACCGTCGTTGGGGCCATCTGTCCGCCGGTCATTCCATAAACGGCATTGTTGACGAAGATCGACGTAACCCGTTCCCCTCTGTTAGCGGCATGGATCGTCTCAGCGGTCCCTATGGCCGCGATATCACCGTCTCCTTGATACGTGAACACCACACGGTCCGGCAGCATCCGTTTGATGCCCGTGGCAACCGCCGCGGCTCGACCATGCGGCGCTTCTGCCATATCCACGTCAAAATAGTTGTACGCGAGAACCGCACATCCCGCGGGCGGGACTCCGATGGCTCGCTCCCTGATACCGAGCTCATCGATCACTTCCGCCACGAGGCGATGAATGATGCTGTGACCGCATCCGGGACAGTAATGAAACGGGGCGTCCTTCAGGGATTGTGGTCTGGAAAATACTTTTTTCACGTCGCTCACTCCCTCTCTCAAACACTGCTTACGCGTGTCCGGGGATTTCTCTGTTCAGTTTTCCCCTGTTTCGCTGGAGAGATCAGGCCGTAACTCGCAGCCCGGGACCATTCATGCCGGCAGAAGCCCGGTGTTCCCGACCCGGAATCTTGTGATACGCGCTTGCAAGCACTCTGGCAATCTCCTCAGGAGTGGACACCACACCACCGGGGCGACCGTAAAAGGAGACTTCACACTGTCCCTCTACGGCGAGTCGGACATCTTCCACCATCTGTCCGGTGCTCATCTCAAAGACCAGGATCTCCTCCACGTACGAGCTCAGCCTCCTGAGAGGTTCCGCTGGAAAAGGCCAGAGCGTCTTCGGTCTGAATAGTCCTACCTTGAGTCCCATCTCTCTCGCCCGATGGACCCCGCCTTTGGCGATTCTGGCTGCCAAGCCGTACGCAACGATAATAAGCTCGGCATCATCGATGAGATAGAGCTCCTGATCCGGGATCTCCTTGGTGATCATCTCGTATTTTCTGAACAGGTGCCAGTTCAGCTCTTCTTCCCGGTCCATGTCCAGCCACAAGGAACGAATGATCCGGCTCGGCCTGCCTTGAGCTCCGTCCAGCACCCAGTTCTTGGGTGGCAATGAAGCAGGATCGATCGGGTCGGGAAAGATCACCGGCTCCATCATCTGGCCCATCATACCGTCACCCAGGATCAATACCGGAGTACGGTAGTGATCGGCCATATCAAAAGCCCATCGGGTCATGTCGGCAATCTCTTGCCCGGTCGCGGGCGCCAAAACAATGAGCCGGTAATCTCCGTGGCCGCCGCCTTTGGTGGCCTGGAAATAGTCTCCCTGGGACGGGGCGATGTTCCCGAGGCCGGGACCTCCACGCATCATGTTAACGATGACGGCCGGGAGCTCCATCGCGGCCAGGTACGAGATGCCTTCCTGTTTAAGGCTGATTCCCGGACTGGAAGAGCTCGTCATCACCCGCGCGCCGGCTATGCTGGCTCCCATCACCATGTTGATAGACGCCAGCTCACTTTCAGCCTGCACAAAGACTGCGTCGTCGATCTTGGCAAAAGCCGAGGCCATGTATTCCGGGAGTTCGTTCTGAGGGGTTATCGGGTAGCCAAAATACGCGCGGCAGCCGGCGCGGATCGCGGCCTCACCGAGCACGTGTGTTCCCCGCATCAGTCGTTTTTCACTCATGTCATTACTTCCCTGTGCTACGTGTTCGACTCGGCCTTCTTCTTGCTCGCGCCCTTGCCCTTTTCCTCTCGGTACACCTCTATGGCAACATCAGGACAGACGATCGCACAGAGTGAGCACCCCGTGC
>JARRRG010000465.1:670-3925 GCA_037380965.1 Deltaproteobacteria bacterium | reverse complement strand
ACGGCATCCACCGTTTCCGTGTCACCATATCGTTCCGCAAGCCTCGCCGCGGTCCAGCAGAATGATTCGAGCCGCTTTCTGATCTTGTCACTGCACGGCAGCTCTTTAAGTGCCTTGGTGAGTCGATCCACCGCCTTGAGCCATTCCGCTCGTTCCGCGGTCCAGCTTCTGGTTCCTTGCGCCTGAATTGCCCGAATTTCCGATTCTATCGCGTCGATCCGCTCTTGGATGTCGTCAACAAAGGCTGACTGCCGACCCGAAAGGCGTTTTTCGAGCTCTCGATCGGTAAGTTCCTCGCTGAGCTTCTTTTCGAGAAGACGCCGTGTCGTTCTTCGTCCCTTCAACGCGTCCACCGCGGGACGAACATCAGCTTCCGCCATGATAACGTTGGCCTGCTCCTGCCGTTCGACAAACTCCTCGACGTGGGGAGCGAGGGACCTGGCTTTCTTGATCAGATCCACCCCTTTCTTTTGCAGATACTTGGTTCGCTCCCTTTCCAACTTGTAGTCGATTTTTTCAATTTCTCGCTGCAGCTTTCTGTTCTCCGCGGCGAATCTCTGTTTCGTTCGCTCCATAAGGCTTGCCCGTTTCTTCGGCTCACGCTGGTACCTGCTTTCCAAAGCCGCAAGGCGGGTTGCCGCCTCCCGATTATTCTTGACGATCATCTCCTCGAGCGTTTTCTTGTAATCCACTTCTTCCTTGAATTGTTCGGCAATCTTGCCGAGGTTATACGCGTGAGCATTCAAAAACTGGTAGGCGGTAAGCTTGCGGGGACTGATCCTCCCCATCAGGCGATACCGAGCGCTGTCCCGTAGTCCACCGGACGCGGCCGGCCGGCTGAGGATCTTGAACTGGTCCCACCAGCCGATATCAAAACCTTCTTTTTCAGCCACCCCGAAGCGCGGCTCCGCGATCAATTCGATGCGGATCTCCCGTTTGCCGTATGCCATCTCTGAAAAGGCATGACCGTAGCCGATAACCCCTTCCACCGGAAGACCGAGCTCCCGGGCCAGGAGCGTGTAGAGTATCGAAGCGTTCAAGCTCGCGTATCTCTTTTTCTCCAGGAGATCCTGGGCCAGTAGCCCTTCCTTCACATCATACTTCTTGAGCATTTTGGTCTTAAGCCAGTTGTAGAGCGCCTTGCCTTTCTCTTCCTTGCCTTCGACCTTGGCGACCACTTTGCGGGCTTCGGTTCGGAGACGGTCCAGCTCAGAGCGCAGCCGACGGTAGAGCCGGGGGTCGTCGACCGAAGCCCTGAGATATGCCTCATACAGGTCTCGGTAAGGAGACGGGGGCACCACTTCTCGCGGGCAGTGCTTGAACGTGAACATCGGAAGAGCATAGTGACGGCCTGCATCAGGAGTGCTTCCCGCCAGGCTTCTGTACTCCCTCAGCAGGTAGAAGTCCGGGTATCTGGGCAACTGCAGAACGAAGTTGCCCTCTCCACCGGACGGGATTATCACGATCCATTGCGGATCGAGTCCTCCTCGGGCCGCGGCGAGATATCGACGCTCGGTGAAATAAGCATCGAAACCATAGTGCTTCAGGCCCCGGGAATACAGGTCCAGGGCCCCGGTGTAGTTCCCGCTGTCAAGGAGCCTTTGCCCGATCAGACAGAATGCTTCGTAGGATCCGGGATCGACCGCCTGCGCTGTTCGTGCATAGCGGTCGCCTTTCATGAAGTATCCGGTATCGTAGCAGAGCTGCGCTAAGCCGAGATCTGCCTCGGGACGCTGGGGCTGCGCCACGCACGCGGACAAGAAATAGCGTTCCGAGTCGAGCATCCGCTTGGCTCTGTCCGGACCTGCCAAATCAATCATTTCGAGTTGTCCGAGAATGACGAGCGCCTGATAATTGCCTGGGTCAACCTTGAGAACATCCTTAAGCTTCTCTCGAGCAAGGACGAGCCGGCCGGATTCTATGGCTCCGAAGCCCTGCTTGAGGAGACTCGCGGCTGTCTCCTGCGAGTGAGCCATATCGAGGGAAACCAAGGCAATCACGAACGCGAGACCGGAAAGTGACAGGATCCGGATCACCCTCATCGTTGTACCTCTTTCATAGAGATGGGTTGGAAATAATCATATAATAAAAGAGGGTTATTTGTCAACGATTCACTATGACCTCGGAACTCATCATAACTATAGTTTCTGAACGAGTGGCTCGAATTCTTGTTCCTCGACGGATCAACGGGCGCGGGAAACACGGAGGTCACTCCGCCTCATCGCAACTTCCGGACGAGGACGAAGAGGATGCCGTTCCTGTTCGCATCCCGAAATCTATTGCAAAAATCGACGCCCTCCGCTTACAATACAGGTACATCCTGGTAAGAGGAGCAGCCTTTTGGACGAGCACACCATTCTAGCCAAAGACGAGACGTTCGGAACTGTTTCGGTCTGTCCGGGAGGGGTGGTTCACGTGAATCTCCCTCATTGTAGTCTCAAGTTCCTGCCCTCGGATTTCCTCAAGTTCTCTGACCTCGTTGGTAAGGCTCGCCTCAACTTTGACAACCAGGTGCCACGAGCCGACGGTAAGCCTCGCCTTCAGGTTGTGTCGCGCGAGACGTCGGAGCCCCCCGAGTCTGATCCTCCGAAATGATCTCATAGTCTGACGAAGGCTTGAATTCCCATGCACCGGACGACTTCTTTCGCCTCGCGGGGAGCAGAGGCCGGTCGGATTCGGATCAAGCCGTCTGCTTTCGGCCGTTACCCGCATATTGAGATCTTTCCCCCTCTCTTTTCGTGCTCTCGGGCCTTGCTGAAGGGAAGGTACGCCGTCTTGCTTTTCTTCACCGATCATCTTATGATTCGACGGTCTTGGGTTCAGTAGTACTGCGGCGGCCTTCAGTCCTTTCCCATGGGAAATGGAGCGGCAAACCCGAGGCCACGTTCGTTTGAAAGGGAATGAGCAGCAGGATGAATTCGAGGATGCGCGCGGTGAGGCATGGTGCACAGGATCGGTCAGGTTGAAGGCAAGGTGACGCAACACCATCGGACGGATTCCGGTACGCCCGGAATCGTTGGGATCTCGCGCGTTAAGACCGACGAGGTTGAAGCATGAAATGTATTCCGTATCTTCTGGTCCTTTTCTCTCTGCTGGGCGTCAATCTCTGCCTAGGCGCGGGGCCGACCTCGGCAAAAGGGGATGTTCTTGCCAAGGTCGGCAACCATGAAATCACCCGCAAAATGCTTGACGACATCATCGCCACGATTCCTGAGGAGAATCGGGTACCCTTCCTGACTCCGGACGGCCGAAAAA
>JARRRG010000465.1:0-647 GCA_037380965.1 Deltaproteobacteria bacterium | reverse complement strand
CGTTCACGCTCTTTGCCGAGGCGGCTAAAGCCGCGGGCATGGACAAGGAGCCCGCGATACAGACGCGGCTGCGGTACGCCCAAACGGAGTATCTGGCCAAGGAATATTTTCGAAGGCGTCTCGCAAAGGCGCCTCACGTCTCGGAGAAAGAACTGAAAGACTATTATAAGAGTCATATAAGTGAGTTCACTCCTCCCGAGGAGATAAAGGCACGGCATATCCTGCTCAAGACACAGGCACAGGCCAACAGGGTCCTGCAACAGATCAAGGAAGGGAAAGACTTCGCAGAGCTCGCTAAGAAATACTCCATTGACCCCGCCGCGGCCAAGGGTGGCAGACTCGAATTGCCGGATGGCCGAGAGTGGCTTCCAAAAGGTTCCTTCGAGGCTTCATTCGACCACGTGCTGTTCGGCATTCCCAAGGGGGGGATAGGGGGGCCGATCAAGACGCAGTTCGGCTGGCACATATTGAAGGTGGACGACAAAAGGCAGCCCAAGGCCAGGTCATTTGTAGAGGTGCGCAATATGATCAAGAGCCGGCTGGAAGACGAGAGGCGATCCGAGCTGCATAAGAAGATCACCGCGGAGCTCAAACAAAAGATTCCGGTAGTGATCAAGTAGACGCCTTCTGAGCCTCCTCATGCGGTC
>JARRRG010000464.1:0-5418 GCA_037380965.1 Deltaproteobacteria bacterium | reverse complement strand
GAATCCCGCTCGGGGCTGCAATGAAGTAGCTTGACGTTTGGAAGGAGACGGATCATGAAATGGAAGACCTGGGTTGTAGTCTGCGCGTGTTCGCTAGGGATTGCAGGAATGTTTCCTTTCAACGCCCAGGGGCAGCAGCCCAAGGAAGAGAAAATTCGTGACGGTGTGTTCGAGATCACCCTGAAGACGCCCGACAGCCGGAGGATCATTGTTGATGAACTCGTCAGGGATCGGGATCTGGATCCGAACTACCTGTACCGGGTTCGGACAGGAGGCTATCTCGGGTTCGATGAGGCAGAGTGGGTAGATAAGATCGAGTTCAAGGTTTTCGACATTCCGGTCACGGAAATGCCCGAATACAAGAAATTCGCAAACATATTGTCGGATATCAACAAGAATGTCTGGGCCATCAAAGAAGTACTGCGCGGCTACAACGAGCTCTCTTTCCGTCTCATGAAGATCTGTGACAAGAGCAAGTTTCCGACGATGCAGTCAATCGACGACAATATTGCACAACAGCTTTCCATCTACCGTCAATTGCTCTTGCTTCGCTCGCTGGTGGTCAATGCCCTGGAGCGGTTTGTCACGGACCGTTCCTGCGTGGACCGGTACGCCCAGTACCAAAAGGACCTGAGGATCTATACCAGACGGCTTACCAATCTGTGCAAGGATTTCGACCGACTTCGAACCAAAGCGCTGAATGTGGCACAGACGGGGATGTCCCGCGTACAAACCGGAAAACAGGGACAAGCGAAGGTCAAGAGCGCGAAGTGAGTCTCTGACAGCGCAAAAAAAGTTTCTCCCCCGGGCCCCGCGGCTCAGGTGCTGCCCAGGTAGACTGTCTGTCATTCCCAAAGCAACAGCGTGTCACAAGAGGACGATGACCGCATGGTTCAATTGAATGGCACCCGTGCGCTCATACCCGTGCCATCCGCTTCCGGAATTATCCTCGCGGGGGGCGAATCACGGCGAATGGGCCGTGTGAACAAGGCTCTGCTCGAAGTGGGCGGCCGACGCATCGTCGAACGAATAGCTCTGGTCCTCGGACACATCTTTGAAGAGGTGATCGTGGTAACCAACTCCCCTGGAGAGTTTGCATTCCTCGGCTTGCCGATGTTCACGGACATAGTGCCGGGATTTGGCGCTCTGGGAGGACTCTATACCGGCTTGCACAAGTGCCGGGGGACTCACGGATTTCTCGCCGCGTGCGATATGCCATTCCTGGTCGAATCTGTCATACGACATCTGGTTGCTCTTGCTGAGACACACGATGTGGTGGTCCCCTGTATCCAGGGCCATTTGGAACCTCTCCACGCGGTATATGCACGGGGATGCATCCCCCACATCGAAAAACTCATGGCAAAGTCGGACCTGAAAATCCTTGATTTTTTCCGGGAGGTGGACGTCCTCGAGGTGATGGAAGGCGATCTCACTCGCCTGGACCCGGATCTCCGGTTCGCAATGAACCTCAACACACCCCAAGATCTCGAGAAAGCTCGGGACCTGGCGATCAAACTGGACGTCACCCCACACGACTCCCGGTAAGAAGCGGGACCCGGAATCCGCACGCTCTCGCAGTCGCGCACCCCACGAGCGTGGCGGCCGCCAATGCATCCCGAGAAAGTACTACCGTTAGTATTCGTAGGGGAGGAAGAGCTTTCTGTGTTCATTCAAGGCGAATCTATCCGTCATTCCGGCAACATAGTCACAGACGACGCGTTCCAATGAATCCCGACCGTCCGCGATTTTCTTCTGTACGCTCGGAGGAAGCTGGGAGGGCCTCTTGACGTATTCCATAAACAGGTCCTCCACGAGACGATTCGCCTTATATTGCATTCTCAGGATCTTATGGTGGGTGTAGAAACGGGTGTAGAGAAATTCATTGAGCTGTTCATGCCAGGTCTTGACGCGGGCAGAGAAGGCGACGATCGGTCCGTCGAGGGTCATGATTTCTTCGGCACTGGAAGGAGAGGACTTTTCAAAACGCGCCTCGGTCGCTTCGATAACATCCCGGATCATCGTGTCTATAAGTATTCGAATGCACTGGTATCGAAACGTATCCCGATCCAGATCGGGATGACGGTCGCGAACAATCCGAGTCACTTCGGTCCACAGCCGTAAGTCCGACAGTTCCCCCTCGTCGAAAAAACCGGATCGGAGCCCGTCCTCAATATCATGGCAGTTGTACGCGATCTCATCGGCAAGATTGACCACCTGGGTTTCCATCGAAGGTTGGGCGTACGCGAGAAATTCCTCGAGCACCGCTGCCGGGGCATGATCGTACATGGTCGAGTGGCGGATGATACCGCAGCGCGTCTCATAAGTCAGATTGAGGCCGGGAAATTCCGGATAGCGCTCTTCGAGCAGGTCCACTACTCTGAGGGACTGGGTGTTATGTTCGAACCCCCCATGCTCTTCCATAATAATGTGAAGAACCTGTTCTCCCGCATGACCGAAGGGGGTATGTCCCAGGTCGTGGGCCAGTGCCACCGCCTGGGTTAAATCTTCGTTGGCTCCCAGGTACTGGGCGATGCTCCTCGCGATCTGGGCCACTTCAAGAGTGTGGGTCAGCCGCGTCCTGTAGTGGTCCCCCTCGTAATAGGCAAAAACCTGCGTCTTGTACTCGAGCCTTCGAAACGCTTTCGAATGGATGATCCTGTCTCTGTCCCGTTGATAGGCGGTACGGTACGGGCATTCCCCTTCCTGATGAATCCTTCCTCCACTGTTCTTGGACAGGAGGGCATAGGGCGCCAAAAAGTCCTGTTCCCGGCGTTCTTGCTCCGCGCGTTTTACGATCACCTTATCTCACCAATGGAAACATGCGCTCAGATAGAGGGGGACGTACCGAGTCGCGGCTTGCGAGCCGAAAGTCGGCAGAGCCGGGCTCAACGTCCGCAGGATCAGGGATGAGCAGAGGGCATCCAACCACGTCGCGACATGCGAAAGAATGTTCTTCCCCCGGTTCACTGAGGGAAAGCGAAAATCCTTGAAAGCGTCGGGCGGCAATGCCAGCTCTGCCGTCTCAGTGGCCTGTGTCCCGGGAGAGGAGGCGCGCGGCTTCGGGAATGGTGCCCCGCCCGAGGGTCGCGCTCCTGCAAAGCCGATTCCCTTGCAGTGAGGACAACGAACCTTCAAAGGTCTCCCTTGGTGCAGAGCTTCTTCGTCTATCCTCATGGTTCCACTGCAATAGGAGCATTTCAGAATCATGCCGGTTCCAGGCGGCTTTGGGTACCTGTTGGGGGCGTGCACCGCTCTCGCGGTCGTCCGCGAGCTCAACGGTCCCCGATGTCGGGAAATTCCGTGGTCTCCACGTCTCTTGTCACTGGGGCGGGCCCAGAGGATAACGCTTCCCGCGAGAAGGGAATCAGCGCGGGATGTCCGCACGTCTCAGCCGGGAAGTCCGTCATCGAGATCAACCAGCCTAGACGTTATTATCGTATCGAAGATATGGTGTCAATCAAGGCTTACCATGCTCGCTCTCCACCGACCTCTGCACCGGCGGCTCCAATTCGAGAAAGAGCAGAGTGCCACCCACCACCGCGGCAGGAATGACCATGAGGTTGATTACCGGGATCGATATCGCGGCGAGATTTCCCAGTCCGAAGCCCATTGACGCTTTGAACCGTGAACGGAGAAAAGCCCGCTTCTCTCTGAATGAGAACCGCCTCCTGTCCATGGGGTATCCGAGGTACTCGTACGCGAGCATGTACGATGAGAGGAGCACCGTCGCGGCCGTGAACAGGGGACCGCCGAACCCGGGAATCAAGAGGAGAACAAGCGCCACGACGAGCAGTGCCAGGTAAATACCCAGTATCCTCAATGAATGCACAATTCCACGAGCGGAATCCTTCAAGAGCTGGAGGAATGAAAAAGGCGTCTCACTGAAGTTGCCGGTAACCAACTGCTCGGTCTTTTCCGAAATCAGATCGTTGAATGGAGCGGCCACCGCGGACGCCAGGAGGGTGAAAATAAAGAAAAAAACAACGAGTAACAGCAGGGCCGCCACTATGACGACGAGATAGTACAGGACCTGCCAATACCATCCGTCCCCCATAATTCCATGTATCAGGGCAGTGAAGGAGTGATAAAGGAGGTAATACGAGAGACCCAAGACCACCGTGCTTATCGCCATCGGCGCAATGGCATACTTCCACAACACCCGATGATCCAGCAGGAACCGCGCACCTCGAATCACATACAGAGGAGCGGGAAGCGAACTTCGACCAGGTAAGCCTGCCATTGGGGTAGCACCTCCACAGGTTCCAGATTAGTACCGCTCAACTGCTCTCCCCACGAGGCCGGGTCGGACGAGCTGACATGGGCCGTGACGAATAATGCTTCCCTCGATAATCAATGGTTGAGGTATCCCGAATCTCTCAGGTCACCTTCCTGATCCGAGCCACAACTTCACCTGGATCGGGGAATCGCCCCACGGCTTTCTTGGAAAAAATTACGTTCCCTCCATACTCGACTTCGAAGACCCCTCCGGAAGACTTGATCAATTCCGAATGCACTCCCAATTCCTGGTTCAGTTGTTCCGCCAGACTGACGGCTTTGGGTTTGTAGTTTCAAGCACCGCAATAGGTAATTTTGCAGACATCCATGGCTTGTGCAGACCTCCTCCCTTGGCTTGAATGCAGGTCCATTGAACGAATTATATTCGCAGCTTCCTTTCCTTTCAAGGGCAGATCTTGCTGAAACGACTGTTCGATACCAACTGGGTGTAAGCAGAAGCTCGGACGGAAACGGTCGTTCGACCCCGCGGGGGATCATGATTCTGCCGACCGGAGTTTCTTGACATATGGAGCTCCTCTGAGTAATTTTGACGCATTATCAGAAGGTTGAAGCTGAATCACCAAGGCTCTGATTTCGGCCAAACCAGTTAGGGGAGAACAAGCAGATGTTGGCTGTATGGCGAGCGGCAATGGAACAGTTCGAGCAAGGCGAGGATTTTGTCCTGGCCACTCTCATCTCGGTTCAGGGATCGTCCCCGCGACACGTGGGAACGAGATTCTTGGTTCGCAGGGACGGTGCTATCGTCGGGACCATAGGGGGCGGGCTGATAGAAGCGGATGTCCAGAAATTTGCCGCTCAGGCACTGGAAAGAGGCACCTCTCACCGCGCGTCCTTCTCCTTCAGGGGACGAGACGCGGACTCCGAAGAAATGATCTGCGGCGGGAACGCGGAAGTTCTGGTGGAGTTTGTCAAAGGTGACGATGAGCTTCGGAAGGAGATCTTCATGCAGATCGTAGAGCTCACATTGGAACGGAGATCTGGCTATTTCTTGTCAACCGTGAATATGCCGGTGGACGGCAACGGAAGGGTCGAGCACGTTCTGATCGAAGACCGAGGCACCCGGACCGGGGAGTTTCCCGGGGTCGAGCTGGCTGTACACGCCATCCCGGACTCGCGATTACT
>JARRRG010000463.1:0-3272 GCA_037380965.1 Deltaproteobacteria bacterium | reverse complement strand
GCTGCTTGAGCGCGTCGGCAGAAAAGATCCCGAGGCTTCCGAGGTAGTCAATATCATCGGGATAGAGACCGAGGTTGTTCACGTAGTCTATGACGCTCTCGAGGCCGGCGAACACACAAAAGGCTCCATTGTCGGGATTGGTCCGATAATAGAGGTCGAAGCAGGCTCGCTGCTTCTGTTTCCCGAGCAGACGGTATCCCGCGACCATGGTCAGTTCATACAGGTCAGTGTCCAGCGTGAGATTTGGGCATCTCAGCCCCGACATGGCTCGATCGGAATCCAACGTCCCAATCTTGACATCAGTACTGGAGTCAATGACGTCGACAGCATCGAGACGACGGCCAGTGGAAGGATCTATGAGAACCGGTTTCATGATTCGGTTTCCTGTGCCTTTTTGGCAAAATGCTCCTGGAATGCTTGCCGGTATGGGTCGGACGCTATCCCCTGCTCGGTAACGATGCCCCGAATAAGCTCATGGGGTGTCACGTCGAAGGCTAGGTTGCGTACCTGCACACCATCAGGAGCGATCGGCATTCCACAAAGATGGGTCACTTCTCGGGGGTCACGCTCTTCTATGGGGATGCCGCTCCCCGTGGGAATCGACATATCGACCGTGGAGAGCGGGGCTGCAACGTAAAACGGCACCCCGTGGTAATGTGCAAGCACCGCTACGGAGTACGTGCCGATCTTGTTGGCCGCGTCACCGTTGGCCGCGATTCGATCCGCTCCCACCACCACCTTTTGAATCTCACCCTTCTGCATGAGTGCGCCCGCGGTATTGTCGGTGATAAGCGTCACGGGAATGCCGAGCTTCATGAGCTCCCAGGACGTTATGCGAGCCCCCTGATTCAACGGCCGTGTCTCATCCGACACCACCCTGATCTTCTTCCCCTGCTCGAACGCGGCTCTAATAACTCCCAGCGCGGTGCCGTAACCCGCGGTGGCCAGCCCGCCCGCGTTACAGTGGGTCAGAACCGTTTCTCCGTCCTCGATGAGGTCCTTCCCCGAATCCCCGATCATCATGCAGAGCCTGCGGTCCTCCGATTCCATTCGAACCGCTTCCTCAACGAGAAGCGCCTTCACCTCCACGATGCTCCGATCTTTTGCACGTCGATAGAGGCTTCTCATCCGGTCCGCCGCCCAGAACAAATTGACCGCGGTGGGCCTGGTGGAAACAATCTCCTCGCAGATACGTTCAAATTGCTCGTCAGCAGCCTGCCGGTCATTATCGGGCACCTTCAGCATGCCAAGCGCGATGCCCATCGCCGCGGCAATGCCGATGGCCGGAGCGCCCCGAACCGCGAGCCGACGAATCGAATCGCACATTTCCGGAACCGTCCGGATCGAGATATAGACCTCCTGCCCCGGCAGGAGCGTCTGATCCAGCAGTCTCACGTGATCGCCCTTCCACTCGATGGTTCGGAACGGATCTTCCAATGCCTCTTCCCTCCCGTTCTCCCACGAGATCATCGTCATGGTCTTGCTCGAATTGATGAGCCAGCCGACCCTCGCGATCGGCTCCCTCCCGCCTTCTTCTCCTGTTGGCCGGAATCGAAGCCGGGCCTGGCCTCAACTTAACGCCGAGAGCCTAGATTAGCGACCCCCTGGAGAATAGTCAATCCCTATGAGGTTCCCCGGGGCGCGGGGATTTTTCCCTTGAATCTATGGGAGCATTATGAATTTTATCCAACATATATGTCATTTATTTAAAAAAATATTTGATCATTTGGTCTAGTCCTGCTATATGATAGCCAAAAAACGAGAGGACACTCGATGAACCTCAAGTCCACCATCATCGCCTTCTCTCTGCTGTCCCTGATGACGCTGTGGGCAGTCGGCTCCGCCAATGCTGAACGAACTCTGTATCTAAACGCCTGCCAGGAATTGGTAAGCATGGCGCGCACGTACGAGGCACGAGCCAATTGGCATAACCGAGTTGCCCGAAGTCTCATGAATCAAATCGAGAATTTCGCGAAGTTGCCGAAGAATCAGGCCACTATCACCATAATGGACAATCTTTTCTCGCAATACGACGAGAACAGAGCGCTCGAAAGCAAATTCAGGGAACTCTATCGGAAGACCTCGGCAGAAGCTGACACCTGCATGCAGGGCGCCCAGTAGAGCGAACGAGTGGTTCCTCTGCTCGCCGGCGACCGGGACACTCATACGAGAAATGCAGCAACCGTCAGCTCACCCCTATCGCGATCTCTTCGTACGCGGCCGCACCACTGATTGCCGCATCCTCGCTGGCATCGCGGTCGCGTTCTCATCCCTGCACCGGACATCCACTCCCCCCTCTCTTTCATAGCGGCAAGCAGTCGCCCTCAATTCATTGCCCCGACAGGGGTGCTCTTTTGACCCGCGCCTTCGCGGTCCCTGCGGTGTGCCGGCCACCGTGGAGAGCTTGTCACGGCCTGCCGTACCTATGATAAGGTGTGGAGCCGAAGAGAGGTTGGGCACCATGAACGAGGAGTGGATAGCCTTGGAAATTTCGGTATGCGATGAGATGGCGGACGCGGTGTCGAACTTCTGCCATGAACAGCGCTCGAGCGGGCTCGTCCTGGAGCAGATCGAGCCGGGCACCACCAGGTTGACTGCTTACTTTTCCGCGGACCAATGGCGAGAGGTCGCTCCTCGACTGGAATCGTACGTGATTTCGCTGCGAGATGTCTTCCCCGATCTTCCCGAGCCCCGGGTACGGGCCACGCGGCTGGAGCATGAGAACTGGGCGATTCTCTGGAGGAATCGTTTCAAGCCGGTTGAGATCGGGACACACCTTATGGTGACCCCTCCCTGGATCAAGCCCGAAGCTCATGGGAGGGAGGTCATCATTATCGACCCCGGACAAGCGTTCGGGACCGGAACTCACGAGACAACACGGGGATGCTTGATCCTGCTGGAACAGGCGGTGGCTCGATTGAGCGCGCAGTTCAAAGACCTCTCACTCCTCGACCTCGGCTGCGGCTCGGGGATCCTGGCGATTGCCGGGAGAATGCTCGGCGCCAACCTGGTTCTGGGGGTGGACAATGACCCGTACGCGATCGAATCGGCCGTGAGAAACGCCCGGCTCAACAAGATGGCCGACGCAATTCGATTCGAATGTCAGTCAGTGGAGGACGTGGCGGGAACGTGGCACATCGTGACCGCGAATCTTGACCCCCTCACGGTCACGGGAAACCGGGACCGCGTCGTCGCGTTATCCTCTCATTCTCTTATCATTTCCGGTATTCCCCTCGATCAATGGGACGGGGTCAAACAAGGGTTCATGGACC
>JARRRG010000462.1:0-6432 GCA_037380965.1 Deltaproteobacteria bacterium | reverse complement strand
TCGGACAGTCCGAGATAGAACTCCTTGATGTCCTCGTTGTCTCTGAGCTGGGCCGCTGGACCGTCCATCACGATCCTGCCGTTCTCCATTACGTAGCCGTAATCTCCGATACCCAATGAAAGCATCGCGTTTTGCTCCACCAGGAGAATGGAAGTCTCCTCTTCCTCGTTGATACGCTTGATGATGGCAAATATCTCTTCCACGAGTATCGGACTCAAACCGAGAGACGGTTCGTCGAGCATCATCAGCTTGGGCCTCGTGATTAGTGCTCGGCCTATGACAAGCATCTGCTGCTCTCCGCCTGAGAGCAATCCACAGGTTCTACGACGAAGGTCCTTGAGTCGCGGAAAATAGCCGTAGATCAGCTCGAGGTCTTTTTTGAAGCTGCTTCCGCGTCCCCCCACGTACGCCCCAACCTTGAGCTCCTCCTCGACGCTGAAATGCTCGAAGATGCGGCGCCCTTCCTGAACTTGAACGATTCCCCGTTCCACGATCCGATGCGGGCTGATAGCCTTGGCCATCCGTGACTTCACCCGTCTCCGTGTACAGGAGTCCGGAAATGGCTTTCAGGGTCGTTGTTTTCCCTGCGCCGTTGGCGCCCAAAAGAATGACAATCTGGCCCTCCCGGACTTCAAGGGAAACCCCCTTGAGAACGAGAATCACGTTGGAGTACATCACCTCGACGTTGCTTAGGACCAACATGCAACCGTCTCCCTCTTGCCCTCGCGTCTAACCGAGCGGCCAGGCCCTCGGTCTCTCCCGGCCTCGAATCGCGCCCGAGCCCGGACTCAGAAGTCCGGACCGGGCGAGTGAGGTAATCGTACGTGCTACTACCTGTACTGCTTGTACTTTGCGGGGACAAGGCTCGGACACTTTTTCATCTTAGTGATCGGAACCCACTTCCCGCCCTTGACCTCGAATACCTTGGCCATGTTCGGAGAATGCCGTTTCGGCGTGTAGGAGAAGATGGCGATGTCGTCGGCGTTGAAGTCCTTCATCTTCTCCCACTCTTTTTTGATGGCCTCTCCGCTCAGTTTATCCCAGCCCATCTTGTTCACCACGCGCTCGACAACTTCCTTGAAGACGAGCACGCCGGTGAAGCCCATGGGGTACATGATCGTCCGGTACGTGGGCTTCCGTTTGTTCTTCTTGATGTACTTGTTCATTAACTGGATGCCCTTATTCTTCGTCTCGACCCACCCGGCAAAGGGATGGACCGTGACCGCGCCTTCAAAGGCTTCTTTGTCGATGTAGAGGCACGAATCGTCCAGCCCGATCGAGCCTGCAACGCGCGCCTTGAGGCCCATTTCCCGGGCGGCCTTGGCAACGAGCACCGGACCCCGGCCCGCGGTGTTGGTGAAGATCCAATCGGCCTTCTTGGCCTTGATCCTGGTCAACTGGCTGGTGAGGTCGACATCGCGTACTCCGAAGAGCTCGGTGGCCACGACTTCGACACCCTTGGATTTGGCGTAGTCCATGACCACGGGGTAGAGGACGGCCTTGCCGTACGTGGTATCCCAGGTGAGGAACGCCAATCGGGGGGGACGCTTTTCCTTCCACGTCTCGGCCACCCAGTCGATGAAGAGGCCGCACAGGTCCGCGTACGTTGGATACGCGCCAAAAGTGTACATCGGCGGGTAGATGACCTCGGTGCTGCACACCCACCTCGCCGGCATTTTGTCTTCGTTCAACCGTTGTTTGAGCGCCTCACCGAGCCCGGACAACACACCGTAAATCATCGACGGCCGGGGCTTCATTTCTCGGAACTCCATGTAGATATTGACACCCTTGTCAACCTTGCCGCCGCAGTCACGGACATCCACCTTGAGCGGCACACCCTTGATCCCGCCGGTGCTGTTGACATATTCGGCCGCGTCGGTGAACGCGGCGTACGCGGGTCCGACGATCGCAGCGTACGGGCCGGTCATGTCGGGTATGCAGCCCAGGATAAGATTCTTGGGTTTTTCCGCAGCCGCGGCCGGGCTGCTCAGTGTGAAGCAGGTGAAGAGAAGGATGAGCGCCACGGTCAGAAAGACGGAAATCCCTTTCGAAAACAGTTTCATGTCCACGCCTCCCATTGGTACGGCAGAGAGGGGTTGCTCACAGGTCTCGCCCACGGTGATCTGCGCATCCCCTGACGGTTATCGGTTTGCGAATCGACCTCCTGAAATCCCCCGGTATATAGAAGACCATCAAAAGGCCTCCACGCGATGAAATCCTTTTGACGGTTGCACACCTTGCACGGTTCAGTACTTGAACGGCCAGAGCCTGAAGTAGGCCTTTCCGATTTCCCACCGATGCGACAATCCCCTCGGCTCCCAGATCAGGAAGATCAATATGATCATCCCGAACACGAACGGGCTCAGCGCGGACGCCGCGTCCTGCGCGAGCTGCGGGCTGAGAAAGCTGGTCAGGCTCGGGCTGAATACCGTAATGAAGATGTCGAAGAGCTTGATGAAGATGACGGCGAACGCGACGCCTATGACGCTTCCCATCCCCCCTACAATGATCATTCCGAGAAACCAGATCGATTCCATCAGGTTGAACTGGTCGGGCGAAATGGCCCGCAGCCAGTGCGCCCACAAGCATCCGGCCACCCCCGCATAGAATGAGGAGAGGAAGAAGGCCAAGAGCTTGTACCTCATCAGGCTGATGCCCATCATCTCTGCCGCGAGGTCATTGTCTCGGACGGCCACGAACGCGCGACCCACCCGCGTGCGGGCAAGGTTCCGCACAAACAATATGGTGAGACCGGCGATGGGAATAATGATGTAAAAAATGGCCTGTTGGCTGCTAAAGGTGAGGTGACCGATCTTGGGAGCCCCGACGAGCATCGCGTTCGAACCGCCGGTAAGATCGGTGCGGACATTCATAATCAACCAGGGAATGATCATCTGCGCGGCAAGGGTGGCCATGGCAAGGTAAAAACCCTTGATCCGCAGAGACGGGGCCCCGAAGATCACTCCCACCACACCGGTGATAACCGCCGAGCAGGGCAGCGCCAGCAAAACCGGGAATCCCGCGTGGGTGGTTAGCAGCGCTGACGAATAAGCCCCCACCGCCATGAAGGCCGATGTCCCCAGAGAGATCTGGCCCGCGAAACCGGTGAGAAGGTTTAGCCCCTCCGCGGCGATCATGGTGATTCCCACGAGATTGATGAAATGCAGTACCCGTCCGCTCAGGTAGAGCGGCATGGTCAACACCAACGCAAGGCCCAGGATCAGAATCGCCCAGTGGCCGCGGGTGCGTACGATTGCCATGCTCTCGGAGTAGGTCTCGTCGAAAACTCCGCATGGACGATACATGCCTAAATCCTTTCGATCCTGCGTAAGCCGAAGAGACCTTCGGGCCGTACCAGGAGCACGAGGAGCAAAATAATGTACGGGGATATCTCGGACAGCTTTGGATCGATGTATCCCCCGACCAGGCTTTCGAGAACCCCGATCACCAGGCCCCCGATGATGGCTCCGGTGATCGATTCCAGCCCCCCAAAGAGGACGGCAGGGAATGCCTTGATCGCCATTACCGGAAGGGTCGTTACTCCCAGCCCGAACCGGTTGCCAAGCATGATGCCACCGGCCGCTGCCACTAGTGCGGCGATGGCCCAGGTCACCGCGAAAATCCTCTCCACGTTCAAATCGACAAGAAGAAAAAATTGGTGGCGGGTATCGGTTCTCCTTTGATCGACATTCGCCAATGACCAAAGCTTTCGCGGGAAGCACCTTCTCCGGAAAGCTGATGATGGGCGAGCCCCACACGAAGAGCGCGATTCCCTTGATGACCAGGGAAAGGGAGAGCGTGGCCATGATTGCCGCAAGAATGGGCTGGCCTATCAGAGGCCGGAGCGTTAAACGCTCGATGCACAGCCCTACGACCATGGACAGCACCACGGTGCACGGCAATGCCAGCCAAAGAGGAAGCCCGGCCTGGGCCATGAACATGTAGAGCAGGAACGCGCCCAGAGCGAGCATTTCACCCAGCGCGAAATTGAAGACGCGAGTTGCTTTGTACACGAGCACAATGCCCAGAGCGAGCAGAGCATAAAGCCCGCCGATCAGGAGCCCGTTGATGAAGAACTGAAGAAAATACATTGATTATGCTCGCATATCAGAGGTGGCAGATCTTGATGGACCGTTTCATGGTCCCTTTCCGACCGTCCCGATACTCGATCGTGGTTTCAACCTCTACCGAATCCGCTCCGCTGTACAGAGCGTCGATCAGGTCCCTGTAGCGCTCCTCCAGAAAAGTGCGGCGCAGCTTCCTGGTACGCGTGAGTTCAGCTTCATCTGCATCGAATTCTTTGGCCATGTTGAGAAACTTCTTGAGCCTCGCCTCCTCTGGCAGGTTGTGGTTCACCCGGTCGACCTCCGCCCGGATAAGCTCGATCACCTCATTCTTTTGGGATAGATCCGCGAACGTGGTGTACGCGATACGGTTGGCCTCGGCCCATCGCCCGACATTATCCAGGTCGATATTAATGAGGCAGCAGGCCGCGTCCCGGTCTTCACCGCCAACCACGAGCACTTCCTTGATGTACGGGCTGAAGCGCAGCCACGGGCTAAATCGCAGCCGCACCTCAGGGTCCTGGGGCGAGAATTTCTTACCGCCCTTGAGTGAGCGCAGGTCCTCCATCCGGTCGATCACGATCAAGTGTCCGGCCTCATCTAGGTACCCGTAGTCGCCGGACTGGTACCAGCCGTTAACGAATTTCGCAGCGTACGCCTCCGGGTTCTTGTAGTAATCGACGAACATGCCCACGTTTTTCACCAGGATCTCGCCCTCGTCCGAGAGCACCACTTCGGCTCCAGGCAGTGGCTGCCCCGACGTTTCCGGGCGAATGTTCCCATCCCGATGCGCTGTGACGAGCCCCATCTCGGAGCTTCCATAGATCTGTTTGATGTTCACACCGATTGCCTGGAAATATCGGAGGATCTCCGGGCTCACCGCTGAGCCGGCCGTGTATCCGACCCTGAGATGAGAAAGGCCGAGATTGTCACGTAGATTGCGGAACACGAGCCACTGGGCGACATAGTGCAGCAGCCTCAGGAGAGGGCCTAGCGACTTCTCAGCGAGTTGCAGATCGGCCATCCGGTAGGCCACCGGCAAAGAGAGGTTATAGGTGGTGCGTTTCAGCCACGAGGTGTCAAGAATCTTTGATTGGACCAACCGGTTGATGCTCTCCCACTGCCGGGGAGAAAAAAAGAGGATCCTCGCTCCGAGCTCCCGGATGTTTTCGGTGACCGTTTCCGCGCTTTCCGGGAAGTTGACCACGAAACCCGATACGATCGATCCTGCCACTCCGATGAGCTGTTCGGTAATCCATGCCACCGGTACGAACGAGAGATAGTTGTCGCTCGTGCTGTACTTGTCCAGCTCCATGAACGCCTGCGCGGAGGAGATAAGTCCCCCCTGGGAGATCATGGCCGCCTTGGGCAGACCGGTCGTGCCTGAGGTGAATATGATGACCGCGATGTCATCCGCGTGCCCCTGGGCAATGAGCTCCTCGAAGAGACCCGGATGGTCCGTCCCATACTGCCGCCCGATCGCCAGCGCGTCCTCAATCGAAGTGATGAGGGGATCATCGTAATTCCAGAGTCCCTTGGGATCCCAGTACACCGCTTTCTCGAGTTGCGGCATCTCATCCTTGACCTCGAGCACTTTGTCGATCTGCTCCTGATCGTGGGCAAAGATGAACCTGACGTCTGCGTGGTTCACGAAATATTTCACTTCATCCGGACCGCAGTCGGAAAAGATTCCTACCGCAGCGCCCCGCACGACTTGAGCGGCAAGCTCCGCCCAGTAGATCTCAGGCTTGTTCTCGCCGAGGAGCGCTACCTTGTCGCCGGGCTTCATGCCGAGGCTGACCAGGAAGAGGGAGAGATTCCTGACCTTCTCCTCATAATCTCGCCACGTGTAGCTCTTCCAAATGCCGCGGTCTTTCTCTCTCATGGCGATTCGCGTAGCGCGATCTTCAGCGCATTTCCGAAGAAAGAGTTGCGGCAAGGTCTGCGACCGTATCATCGATCTGTCCCTCATGGGCTCCGGTGAAAAGGTTCTCTGTGGCGCTCGTCAAACTCTATGCGGCGGTGGACCCGAGATACGCCTCAATAACTCTCTCATTCGTCTTGATCTCCTCGGGCGGCCCCTCCGCAATCTTGAGACCGAAGTCGAGCACCACCAGTCGATCGACAAGGTCCATCACCACGCCCATGTCATGCTCCACAAGGATGATCGAGATATGCTTCATCTCGTACACGACCATGATGAAGCGAACCATGTCTTCCTTCTCTTCCACGTTCATGCCAGCGAGAGGCTCGTCGAGCAGGAGGATCTTCGGCTCCATCGCGAGAGCCCGGCCCAGGTCCACACGCTTGCGGAGTCCGTACAGCAGAGAGCCGACGAGCTTATCTCGGATTGCTTCCATTTCGAGCA
>JARRRG010000461.1:0-3627 GCA_037380965.1 Deltaproteobacteria bacterium | reverse complement strand
TGAATGCCTCAACGCGAGTGAGGTCTCCGATTTCCTCAAGCGTATGGAGCGATTTGAAGGAAAAGGTGCCGATGGAGCCTCGGTGAGAGGATGGTTCATTCGCGATCAGGTGTAGCACTGCTTATTATGGGGGATGGCTCCAACTGGTCGTGGTAAAAGCCGGATGACCATTACAGGGGGGAGGCGTGGAGTCGTGGGCGGACTCCGCGCCCAGCCCTCGTGGGAAGCGGCGGAAGCGTAACATGTCTGAAGGTCAGGTGAAAGCCCGAAGAGCACCCCTTGATTTTCCCATGGCCGGAACCTATAGTATAGTGGATGGTTAAAACGAGCGGGCCAATCTCATGATTTCCCCATGGCAAGAACGGACGTGTTCGTCTGCGAGCTCTGCCCCAAGGCATGCCGAATCACTGAAGGATACAGCGGAGACTGCCGGTCGCGAATTGTTGTTGACGGCGAGTTGAGAGCGGTGACGTACGGCAGGCCGTGCGCGATTCATATCGACCCGGTGGAAAAGAAGCCCCTGTTTCACTTCTTGCCCGGCTCTCGCATCTTCTCCGTCGCCACCGCGGGCTGTAACCTCCACTGCAAAGGCTGTCAGAACTGGACAATTTCGCAGGCCGCACCCCAGGACATTCGGAACACGCACCTTCCACCGAAAAAGCTGGTGGATCTGGCCGCGTCGCGGAGATGTCACTCCATCGCCTATACGTACACCGAGCCGATGACCTTTTACGAGTACGTGCTTGACACGTCCAGGCTCGCGCGTGAGAAGGGGCTCCGCAACGTGACGGTGACTGCGGGATACATCAACCGCAAGCCACTGGAAATGCTGTGCACCGTCGTCGACGCGTCGAACACCGACTTGAAGGCGTTCAGCGATACGTTTTACCGGGACATGTGTGATGCGACACTCAAGCCCGTGCTTGACGGCATGGTCCTGATGAAAGAACGGGGCGTGTGGCTTGAAGTGACGAATCTCGTCATCCCCACATTCAATGACGACCTTGAGATGATCCGCAAGATGTGCAGGTGGATGCTGGCCAATCTTGGCGCGGATACGCCGCTGCACTTCAGTCGGTTTTACCCGATGTACAAGCTGAGAAATCTTCCTCCCACTCCGGTGGAAAAACTGATGAGGGCCAGGGAGGAAGCTCGTGAAATAGGGCTCCATTACGTTTACGTGGGGAACGTGCTCGGCACCGACGCTGAAAACACGTACTGCCCGGAGGATGGCACGCTGCTCATTGGACGGGTGGGCTACACCATTAAAGAGAACAACCTCAAGGATGGGAAGTGCCCGCAATGTGGGCATGAAATCCCGGGAGTCTGGAGTCGCGATGACCAGACGTCATAATGTGTGGGCACATCTACGAAATCTCCTCGAGGAACCGGGCTCCGTCCTCTTCGACGGAAGATGGTACCCTCGGCTTACCTTTCGATCGACAGCGGGCCGTGACTCGTCTAAAGTAGCGGACGGAACAATCGGGCGAAGGAATCTCATTGCGGCACTGGCCGCGGGTCCGCTCTTGATGCTGTGCGGCCGGACCGGTCGCGTCCCCAGGGCCGGCCTTGCCGACAAGATGGCGATGTTTGCCCGCAAGGTTTGCAGCAAAGGGATCAAGACACGATGAACGCGAGAAGAGCAATCGTATGCCTCGTGACCGTGCTTGGCGCTTTTGCGCTCATACTCGTGGGCCATGGCGTCCCAGCGACAGGTTCGGAGGGTCGAGCCGGTCTGAAGACCGTGAGGGAGGCGGCTGTGGCCGGGATGTTTTACCCTGCCTCGCCCGACACGCTGAGACAGACCGTCACCGATTCTCTCAACGCGGCACGCAAAGAGCAGTTTGACCGGCCGATCAAAGCGCTCCTCGTCCCTCACGCGGGATATCTGTATTGTGGACGCAGCCTGGCTGCAGCGTATAAGCAGATCGAACAGTCGTCATTCCCCTACGACACGGTTGTCCTGATCGGTCCCAGTCACCGGGTGCGTACGCGGGCCGCCGCGCTGAGCTCGGCCCAATTCTGGCAAACGCCGCTGGGACGAGTGCCGGTGGACCAAAAGCTCTCCCGTCAATTTGTCGAACGGAGTGACCGGATAGAATTCAACGACAGAGCGCACGCACAGGAACATTCCCTCGAAGTGCAGCTCCCCTACCTGATTGTTGCATCCGGGGGAAAGCCCTTCAAGATCGTTCCCATCCTCACCAACAGCAGCGACCCTACGGATCATGAGATCCTCGCAAGGGCCCTTGCCGAGCTTGCCTCCAACCCGCGGACCCTCATCGTCATCTCAACGGATCTCAGCCACTATCCCTCCGCGAAGACGGCAGAGGAGGTTGACAAGGCGATGCTCGACGCGGTCACCTCGCTCAGCGCACAAACCGTGATGGACGAAAACCGGAAACTGATGAGGAAAGCCTATCCGGGCTTATCCGTCACCATGTGCGGCCTCGAAGCGGTTCTGTGTGTGGAGCGTGCCGCAAAGAGTCTCGGAATCAATGGAGCCAGAGTGGTCAGCCGTACGAATTCCGGAATGGTCAGTCACGACAATCAACGGGTGGTTGGGTACGGGGCCGTGGTCTTTACCGGTTCCCCGGGCAACAAACCTCGCGCCGCAGCAGAGCCGCGGAAGATCTCATTCAGTGAGGAGAGCACAAAGGAGCTGGTCTCCATGGCTCGCTCCGCGGTAAAGTCCGCGGTGGACGGCTCCTGGGTGAAGTACGATCCGAGTGACAACCCGGAGCTGCAAGTCAGGGCGGGTTGCTTCGTAACACTGAAGAACAACGGAAAATTGAGAGGGTGCATCGGAAGATTTACGTCGGAAGACCCATTATGGCGACTTGTCCGCGAAATGGCGGTCTCTTCCGCCACCCGCGACTATCGCTTTGCCGGCAATCCGATCAAGCCATCGGAAGTTCCGGATCTCGACGTGGAAATCTCGGTGCTCTCTCCCCCTCACCGGGTCACCGACCCCCTGAAAGAAATAGAGTTGGGTCGTGACGGCATTATCGTTCGGGACAAAGGCCGGAGCGGTACCTTCCTGCCGCAGGTTGCCACGGAGACGGGATGGAATCTCGAAGAGTTTCTCGGTCACTGCGCCCGCGACAAGGCCGGTCTCACGTGGGATGGCTGGAAGAGCCCGACAGCAAAAGTTTTCACCTATACTGCTACGATCGTTCATGAAGGGAAATAACCGTATACCGACACCATGAGATAGAGGGAGTATGAGCATGGAGCAACTGATTGTGCAGAGTATTGTCCAGGGAGGCGGCGTCGCATCAGACTGGTGGAGTTGTCTTGGCGATTACTGGCAATGGAGCTTCTGGATTGGAGTCCTCGTAGGGCTCGTGGGGACCGTGGTATTGTTTCTCTTCAAGCCCGTTGAGAACTCGTAGGCGGAGCTGCCCGCTCTGATGCCTCCGAGGAAACCGGGCAGCGTCTCAATCGTCCTCTCTCCAATCCAGCGGTTCCGGCCGGAGCCTCGGGTTGTCGGATCGGTGAAAGGGAGTACGGTGGAGACCGTGTGAGCTTGGCATTGCCTCCAGGCGGCCGGGTACGGGAGGTGGGCTGACGCGCATAACAGAGACCATGGATTACGGACGCCGTTTATATATTCCGGGCAACGTT
>JARRRG010000460.1:0-3279 GCA_037380965.1 Deltaproteobacteria bacterium | reverse complement strand
GTTTCTTGCCCGCCTTCCGATGGGTGAAGATCTGCTCGATACCGTGACTCAAGTCTTTCGCGATCGGCGCGTGTCAAAGGCGAGTTTCAGTCTCATCGGGGCAGTGAGTCGAGCGGTGCTGGCATACTATGATCCGGTCTCCCGCGAGTACAGGGACCGGGAGTTCCAGGGTCCCCTCGAGGTTGTGTCATGCATCGGGAATGTGTCTGAAAAAGAAGGCGAAGTCTTTGTCCACGCCCATATCGTCCTTGGCACGCAGGATTTCGGTTGTGTCGGCGGCCATCTCAGGCGGGGTACGAGGATCTTCGCCGCGGAGCTCCATGGAATTCCCGTACCCGGGCCGATTCCCGTAAGAGAATTTGACGAGGCTACCGGGCTGGCTCTCTGGTCCGAAACCTGATCGGCGCCTGATTACTTGAGCAAAATTAATCGATTGATCAATACAACAACGAAACCGGAAAGAGCCCCACAACGCGCGGCGAGTCGCGTCATCTTCGTTCCGAAAGATCGGGAGCAGGAGAGATGAGTTTTCGTGATTTGCTCCTGTTCGCGGTCATTTTCGGGTCCGTGGCGGCCGCGGTATTTTTTCCCGCGCAGGGAACCGTTTTCCAGCCGTACCTCCTCTATTTCATGATGACTCTTCTTTTCCTGAGTTTTCTGAGAATCGACTTCCGCTCTGTTCTCGACGTCTCATCCCGTGGGCTGATTCGGCTGGGAATGCTCGTTACGGCCAAGCTGATAATTCTCCCCTCGTTGCTCTATGGGGCTGTGCTCCTGACGGTGCCCGAGTACGCGGTTCCCACGCTGCTCCTTTCAGGTATTTCGACAGGGGTGGTGGCCCCTTTTATAGCCGCATTCATTGCAGCGGAGGTCGTTCAGGTCCTGCAGATGGTCATTGTTTCTTCGATCATCGTGCCCTTCTCGCTGCCGGCGCTTGTGAAGCTCCTGGCTGGGGCCCGCATCGAGATACCTCTGGAAACGATGGTGCGACTTCTCTCCCTCGTCATCTTTGTGCCGATTGGGGCGGTGCTCATCCTGCGAAGATGGTTTCCAGGGGCGCCGGAGAAGATCGCCGTGCATCAGTACCCGATTTCACTGGCAATCTTTGCCATCATCAATCTGGGGGTATTCTCGAAGTACTCTTCCTTCTTCTTCGGTAATCCGGGGCAAGTCTTTGTTTCTGTCGCGGTCGCGTACGCGCTGTGCGCGATTTACTACGCGGCCGGTTTTCTCATAACCCCCGGCCTCGGCCGTTCAGAAAGGCTTGCCGCGGGCGTGAGTCTCGCGGTGATAAACAACGTACTGGTTATCGTGTTTTCGTCCCGCTTTTTCGGGCCTCTCTCTCCGCTTCTCGCGGCAATGTACATGTTTCCCTTTTTCACCATGATAATCCCGGTGAAGCTTATCGCGAACCTCCGGGCGAACATTCCTCACCGAGGCGAAGAACTATGACGAAGAACGGATTCCGCCTCTCTCTTCTGGTTGTGACATGCGGTCTCATTTTCTTGGCATCATGTGCAGGAACGGGTTCGGTGCCGTTGTATAAGGTGAATCGCCTCCTCATGGGCACCCTCGTCCAAATAACGGTGGTGGGAACCGATCCTAATGCAAAAGCGGCGGCCCAAGCCGTGATCGACGAAATTCAGAGAGTCGAGAATCTGACCTCCTTCCATAAGCCTTCCGCGTTAACACGGATAAATGATCACGCGGGAAAAGGACCGATCAAAGCGAACGCAGAGATGCTCACGCTCATTCAGGATAGCATCCGACTCTCTCGCGAGACGAAAGGCGCCTTTGATCCCTCTCTGGGCCCGGTTTCCCGACTCTGGAATTTTAGCGCAGGGGAGCCTCGTCTGCCTGCGGCTTCCGAGATCGCCCAGGCATTGACCAAGGTCGGGTTGGACCGGATCGAGATCGATCCAGCCGCGGGAACCATTTGGCTTGCCGAGCCCGGAATGGCCCTTGATCTCGGGGGCATTGCCAAGGGATATGTTCTCGATCGGGCCAGGGTGGTCCTCGAGAAATTCGGCGTCAAGGGCGCGCTGGTGAATGCGGGCGGCGACATTCTGGCTGTGGGGGAGAAGGCCCCCGGTAAACCCTGGCGAGTAGGGGTCCAGGATCCACGCCACGGAAACGCAATTGTGGCGGTGGCGTCAGTCAAAGACAAGGTCGTCGTTACATCAGGAGATTACGAACGCTTCTTTATGAAAAACGGCAAACGTTACCATCATATCCTGGACCCGCGAACCGGGTACCCCGCGACAGGTTTGCGGTCAGTTACCATCGTAGCGAGCGATGGTCTCACCGCGGACGCTCTGGCCACCGGGGTCTTCGTTCTGGGCCCGGATGAAGGGCTGAAACTGGTTGAGTCCATTCCAGGTGTTGAAGCCCTTCTCATTGATTCGACCGGCCGAGTGAGGTTGTCGTCCGGCGCGGCCTCCATCTTCGAATTACGGCCCTGAATTCTTTTTGGCTTGATCATGTACGCGGAAATGGGTAGAATAGGGCACCTTGAAATGCTTGGGTTGCCTCTTATGTCGGCTTTTCAGAAAAATGTCCTCCTCGCTCTGATCGTGGCGGCTTCCGTCGCGATGGGCGGCTGTGTGAGTTGTCTGCCTCAATACGTGGCGCCTCCGGAAGGCCCGGTTTCAGCGTGCTATCCCACGGGGCACGACCCGTACATTCCGATGGACCACAATCCTGCTCTCATTAATCCCTGGGATTTGATGAGCTCCGTGGCCGCACCATTTATCTACGGCCCTCCGCGATAGTCGCCGCTGCCTCCCACACACAACATCATATCGGCCTGACCTTTCAGTTTCGCGGATTTTTAATCCGGGCACGGGCAATCCGTGACGCTCGGGGTTGCAAAAACGAGCTCCGTCTCGCGGTGAAGGCACGCGGCTCTTCGAGAGGATCGTGCATTACCAGGGTTTCCTGGGATGGACGCTCGTGGTGGGTTCGAACAGTCCGCGGGCAGAGGGTTCCCCCTCATCAGGCCTGCCCGGAGAGTGAGGCCGAACGAGCCAATCGATCCCGGGCAGCGACCTCGAGCCTTCGACCATCAGGCTGCAATTCGGGCCTTTGAGCCGACTGCGGGCCCATATCCTGTGAACGGTATGCGGAACTCAGTACAACGGCGAAACGAAGGCCATCCTGTCCTTCTCTTGGAATGACTTGTACAGTTCTGTATAGCGCTTCTTGATCTTCTTTCGAGCGTGGAGCACCGCACGAGCATATCCGGTCGCGGCACGGGGATGGTCGCTATTATATGCGCTG
>JARRRG010000459.1:0-3280 GCA_037380965.1 Deltaproteobacteria bacterium | reverse complement strand
CTTACCTCTCGCCTGAATCCTCGAGTAGCGGAGCAAGTCATTGATCAGCTCCTTCATCCTTCCGGCAGAATTTTCCGCGTAGGTCATCAGTTGATCTGCATCCGGGCCCAGCTTCTCCCGGTTCCGCTTGCGGATCAGGTGGATGCAGTCAGTCACGTTCCTGAGAGGCTCCTGCAGGTCATGGGAGGCTACGTATGCGAACTGCTCCAGTTCTCTGTTCGATCTTGCCAAATCCGCGGCCTTTTCGTAGAGGGCTCTGTCGAGGGCTTTCCGTTCTTCTATTTCCTCGGTAAGAACTGAGGTCATGTCAGCCAACTCGACCGTACGCTCCTGGACGAGTCTTTCCAATTCATGGTGGGACCTGCGGAGCTTATTCTCATCGTTTTTCTGTACCGTGATATCATTTCCCACCGCGAGGATTTCGACCAGTCGCCCCTGTTCGTCGAAGACCGCTTTGTTCGTCCATACCATCCAGACGCGGTCGCCGTTCTTGAGAACATTCTCATTCACGTTGGTACGGTACCGATCCGGATGACTTACAATGTCCTCCACCAGGGTTGCCAAGCTCTTCCCCGAGCTCTCCGCATCGGGGATCAGCATCGTCACTTTCTCACCCAGAACCTCGTGTGCGCGATAGCCAAAGAAATCCTCTGCAAAGCGGTTGAAATAACTGATCTCACCACCAGGCTTCCACCGGAGAATCGCACTGTTCACCATACTTGCCAGATCGTACAATTCCGCTTCGCTCTTTTCCAATTGCAGCTGGGCTCTCTTGCGGTCCGTAATAACGAAGACAGAGTACAATACTTGTGAGGAATGGTGTTTACCAGTAGGAAGGACCGCCCAGCCAAATAGCACGAAGATTTCGTCCCCTTCCAAGGTACGCATTTTGATCTCATGCAGGTTCGAGCATCTTCCCGCGGCCAGCCCCGCGATATCATCTCTGAAGGGCTCAATCGCTTCTTGAAGGAATATTTTCTTATAGTTATCGAAAAAGACTTGTTTGCTGGATGCCTTGAACAACTCGAGAGCCGAGGAGTTCACGTCAATTAACCGGAGCTTTTCTTCGCACCGGGCCAAAGCGCTCGGATGAGCTCTGAAATACTCCTGGAAATCGTTTATTACCTTCTCTTTGAGATCATCGAGGTGTTGCTCAACAAGGGAATAATCATGATACCAGAGTGGAATGGGAACACGTTCGAAGAGGACCTCGGCATCCGGTAATCGATTCAGAGCGTCAACAGCACTGTCTTCCCGAGGGTCGCGTGCAGGTGGCGTGTCCAAATCCCGAACCGTCGAGGGAGCGGAGCCGCGATCGTCGGCAACGTTGCAACCTCGATCGCCTTTGCGCAAACAGCCTTCCAGCTCGGCTACGCGGCGTCTGACTTGCTCCAGCTCGTCGAGGAGCTTGCCCCTGTTTTCTTCTCCACCAGTCATTCGGTTGCCTTCGCAAAAAAGTCCAAGAGAGATCGATCAGGCCGCACGATGCGCCTTCAAGCCCCGCGCGAGTCAACTGATCTTACATCCTGCCCTGTGCTGCCCCCAAAAGAAGCCAGCCGAATCGTGATGCGTAACGCGAAATAATTCTAACTCCAGGGCACTCATTTTGTAAAGTAATCCGCGGGCGTAGTTTATTCGCGACCGGACGAATTCGGGTGGCACGGACCGGACGGAGTGCGTCGCAAGGTATGAACCTTTTCCGGGAGCGGAGGAGCCGGTCAACCCGCGTGGACCGCTCACTCGTTGCCGGGTCAGGCGCAACGCGGAAGCACGCATTCCCCGTTCCGCACGATCAGGGCAGGCAGGACGTGCCAACATGACGCGAGCAACTCCCTGCAAAATGCCGTTAACATCCACCGGTTGCGCCATCAGACAATCGCAAGGATCAAGAGGATGAGCAGCGGTAGAAGACCAATCCCAAGACAAGTTCAACCGCCCCGGCACCGGCTTTTTGCTTCGCAACAAGGGATGAGACTATCAAATGTAATGAGCCGGCAATTATGAGCTGCTACACCATGGGCGCTCCAATCGAAGCGATGCCTCCCGCAAGGTCGCCGTTCACTCCGGGGCTCTTTTTTCCGGATGGAAGGAGATTGCCTCTTCATTTCATCGCCACCAAAAGAGGCAGAGAGAACCACGAAGCCCGGCCGAGTTGGCGCCTCCTGGGCCTGTCCGGGGCATCGGAGCAAGCAACCCTCGGCAACCTTACAACCCGGCCTGCGGCTCGAGGGAGCGTCCGCGCTTTTCTGCGACGAAGACTTCGAAGCCGTCGGGCTTGCGCAGGTAACCCAAGAGATTGGGCCGCGTTTAGCCACTCGAAGGGTCTGTTGCATCGACCTTACCGCCCTCCTGGAACAATGAGGATTCTCCATAAGGAGTATGCTCTAGCTCCGGAGGGGGCCACAGATCATGCTCCACCCAGAGGTCAAACTGTTCTTGAGTAATGGCCTCTGAATCCCGGTCGCCGGGAAGCGCCTTTTTGAGAGCTCTGCGCAGTGCTTTCCTGGTATCTCTTAGTTGCCAAACGAAGGTCGAGTACTGTGCCCAGGTCGTCAGGCGCGCATGAACAGATGCCCATCTGATGCGTTCACGTGCTCTCCTTCCATAACTCTGCTTGAAGCCCTTGAACCCTTTCAATGAAGGGGGATTCTTGCCCGCCAATTATGTGCACCTCCATTCTTTTCGTTCAGTCTTTTGCGGTTCCTGATCAGTACTGCCCGAGCGTGAAGGTTGATCGGCTCCCGCCTGGTTGCCTCGAGCAGACCTGCTCCTGATAGGACTCACATGTTTTCTTGCCGGTTCTCGACAGCTCTGAAACGGCTGGTGTACGGATGATCGGGCCCGAGCAATGCGGTAAAACAATCGTGTGCACGTTGTTTCCACATGCGGTAAGCCGTCTTGTCAAAATCCGTGTGCAGTATGTTCCATCCGGCCTCGATGAGGGAATCGATACGCTTATCGAGAGACACTGGTCTTCCTTTGCTCCGAGATCACTTTCGACATCTTTCTTGTCAGGCCGATTTCAGGCGAGCGCGGACTCGGCCGTCCAATGGGTTTCGAGGAGACACCCGGGCCCGAGCCCCGCTGCCGAGCTCGATGATGCTGAAGATCGTTGCAGGGGCCGTGCCAATTGAGACAAAGCTGGATGTATGCTTGCTAATAGATCGAAATAATGAATCTTATAGACGGATGAACCGCCGGTCCAGCTCACACGCTGTTCCCGGTCCGGAAGTGAGTGTCTGATATTAAGACATGCAAAAATGGGAGAATCCGTAGTTTC
>JARRRG010000458.1:0-3280 GCA_037380965.1 Deltaproteobacteria bacterium | reverse complement strand
GTGTAGCGAACGCCGCGAAATCAAGCGTCAGGAGGGCTATCACCAAAACCACTATCGCTAGCGCCGGCCGCATCTACTCACGAGCTCCGGAGTCCGGTCCGACAACGCCATGCACGAGGCCCGCCCCTGACAACAGGACCATCTGATCACTCGTACCCGTTGCTCCGGATAAGACCCCGGCCGGTCGAGCCGGCCGGGGCCGAGATCAACTGATTCCAAAGGTCTCGAGCATGGATAGAGCCGCCTTGCGGCCAGCGCCCATGGCCAGGATCACCGTAGCCGCGCCGGTGACGATGTCTCCTCCGGCCCAGACTCGATCCTTGCTGGTCTTACCGGTTTCGAGGTCCGCGACAATGTTTCCCCATTTGTTGGTTTCCAGCGCCTTGGTGGTGCTCGGAACCAGGGGATTGGCCGCGTTACCGATTGCCACGATTGCCGTATCGCATTCTATATCAAAGGTGTCGCCCTCGACGGGAATGGGTCGGCGTCTGCCGGAGTCATCGGGCTCACCGAGCTCCATTTGCTGGCAGTGCACACCCACGGCCCAGCCCGCGTCGTTCCCCTTGATTTCGAGGGGAGCGGTCAGGAGCTTGAACTCGATGCCTTCTTCAACCGCGTGGTGGACCTCTTCGGCCCTGGCCGGAAGTTCTTGCGTGGTCCGGCGATACACGATCGTGACCTCTTCAGCTCCCAGTCTCAGGGCGGTTCTCGCGGAGTCCATCGCGACATTGCCTCCGCCGAAGACCACAACCTTCTTGCCTTTTGCCACCGGCGTATCGGCCTCGGGGAACATGTACGCTTTCATGAGATTCGCGCGAGTCAGGAACTCGTTGGCCGAGTACACTCCGTTCAGATTCTCGCCGGGGACGTTCAGGAAGAGGGGCGCGCCCGCTCCCGTCCCGATAAACACCGCGTCGTATTTTTCCAGCAGGTCATCCACCGTCTCGATGCGACCAACCACCCAGTTGGTTTTGAACTCGACACCGAGCCGCCTCAATTCATCCACTTCCGATCGGACAATCGCCTTGGGAAGTCGGAACTCGGGTATCCCGTAGACCAGCACTCCGCCGAGCTCGTGGAGTGCTTCGAAGACGGTGACGGCCACGCCCTTCTTGATCAACGCGCCGGACAATGTGAGACCCGCAGGCCCCGAACCGACCACCGCGACCTTGTGACCCGTGGGTTTGGGAAGCTCCGGCCGCTTTCCGTCGTCATGTTCCGCGGCGTAATCAGCCACGAATCTTTCCAGCCGGCCAATGGCACAGGGCTCACCCTTCCCCTTCTTGCCGAGTACGCAGGTAGCTTCGCATTGGCTTTCCTGCGGGCAGACCCGGCCCGCGATCCTGGGCAAGGAGTTTTTTTCCTTTATTTTCCACGCGGCCCCGATGAAGTCACCCTTCCGCACCATCTCGACAAAATCGGGTATGTCGACCTCAACCGGACAGCCCTTCATGCAGTAGGGCTTCTTGCACTGGAGGCACCGGCTCGCTTCAAGGAGCGCGAGATCGTTCTCATAGCCGAGCGCCACTTCATAGAAGTTTTGGCTTCGTTCGATCGGATCCTGTTCCGGCATCTTCTGCCGGGGCACCTTGGGTTTTTTCGGTTTTTTCGGTTGTTCCTGTTCGCTCATGCTGCACCCCCCGGGAATTCACACTTGCACCCTCGTTCGGTCTCCCTGAATCTGTTCAGTGCAATGAGCTCCGGTCCTTTGTACATGGCAAGCCGCTTGGTGAGCAGGTCGAAGTCCACATCCAATCCATTAAACTCAGGCCCGTCCACGCATCCGAATTTCGTCTTGCCCGCGACTTCCACACGGCACGCCCCACACATTCCCGTGCCGTCAACCATGATCGGATTGAGGCTGACAACGGTGGGAAGGTTCGCCTTCCGAGTGACGTTCACCACGGCCTTCATCATGGGAACCGGGCCGATTGCCACGCACAGATCGATCTTTGTTCCCTTGTCTATGAGATCCTGCAACACCTGGGTCACAAAGCCGTGAATACCGAAAGAACCGTCGTCGGTGGAGATGAGGAGTTCGTCACTGATCTTTCTTATGTCTTCGGTCATGATGAGCAGGCCCTCGGTCCGGGCGCCTACGATTGAAATGATGTGATTACCGGCGTCCTTCATGCCCTTGGTTATCGGGTAGAGCGGGGCCACACCAATTCCTCCGCCAATGCCTACCACGGTACCGAACTTTTCAATGTGAGTCGGCCGTCCAAGGGGTCCGCAGACATCCTGCAGGCGTTCCCCTACTTCCATGGTGGCGAGGTAATAGGTCGTGACACCCACCTCTTGCCACACGAGCGTGATGGTACCTTTCTCAACGTCCTTATCTGCAACGGTAAGAGGGATTCTCTCTCCGTCGGGATGGGTCCGGAGAATGATGAACTGGCCGGGATGATGCGCCCGGGCGATTTCCGGAGCGGAGATCACGGCCCGGCTGACCCCGGGGCCAATGCGCTCTTTCTTAAGGATGTCAAACATGTAGCTAACCTCCTCCTATGATGGAGACTGGATATCTTTCCCCATGATCTGAACGGCTGGGATGAGAACGAGTCGATGGGCCGTAAACAGTAAAATTAACATGAGCCGCCACAACGGATCAAACAAATTTTGGCGCCCATCGGCACGCTACGATCTGAATATACCGGCCTTGCCGCGAAGAATCGTACCGCGCGCAGGCCACTCGAAAAGGGAACGAACCGCTCGGCTTACTCGCGGCGGATAATGGTGGGATTCAATGCATATCCGGGCTCAGCGCGCGTTCATGCGATCGAGAATATGCCGGAAGCGAGGATCGTCCCTGATCGCTCTGAAGACCGGATCGCGGGCCAGCTTTTTCGCATTGCCGTACCCCCTGGTGACCGCGCGATCGAGGCTCCCCAACGCCTCGGACTCTTTACCGGAAAGCGCGTACATTCCCGCGAGATTATAGAGGCGCTCGGGATTGCCCGGTTCCACTTCCAGGGATCGCAGCATCCAGGGGATCCCTTTGCCGGGTTTTCCCGAAACGGCCAGGGCGAGCCCGTATGCTCCCAGCACCGACGCGGAATTGGGGACCTTCTTCAGGCCGTGTGCGAGCACTTCGAGGGCCCCCTCGACGTTCCCTTCCTCGAGCCGCATGAGTCCGAGATTCGCGTACGCCCCGGGGATACTCGCGCCCTGTTTGACGATTTCCTCGTACGCGGCCTTGGCCTTCCCGCGTGCGCCGGATCGGAAATAGGCTACCGCGAGCGAGAACATCATACCGGGATCGTTTCCGGAGAGTTGCACC
>JARRRG010000457.1:0-6342 GCA_037380965.1 Deltaproteobacteria bacterium | reverse complement strand
ATCGTTTTGATGGGAAAGTCTGGTGTACCGGCCTGAACGCGCATGCCGTGACGGGTCGTGATTCGCGGCTGAAACCGGTCTGAGAGTTCGACAGGATCCCCGCTTGAGAGGATGTGACTCGGTCCGATCAGGGGATGCTGTAGCCTGGGATTCGGTACTGAGCGCTGGTGATGTTCCGGAATGAGCTCACCTTGCGAAGGAGTTGTGAGAGGATCTGGTACTGGATCTGTGCCTCCGCGGCCATCCTACTGGACGTCCTGACCAGTTTCTGCTGTTTACGAAGCACTATCTGAAGCTCCCGCCCGCAGACAAGCAGATCGGTCTGGGCGACCCGGTTGATGTTGCCCTGGATGTCCACCAGGTTTTCTTGAGCATTGCGGATGCACCGCTCGAGTTGCCTGGCCTTCCTCGTAAGACCCGCCTGTTCTATGGAGATGAAATTTTGCCCAATCGCATAAGGTGAGGGCGCAGACGAGATGGCACTCGCACTCGAGCTTGCCGTAGCCGCAGAGGTCTGTTGAGCCCTCGCAGGGTCCGTTGAAAATGCGGCGAGCAGGACAAAGAGCACGAACAGTGTGGCCGGCGGTTTCATTGGTCATCTACCTCATTGGCTACCGCAATATGCCCATTTGGCGCTCGAGAACGGCGCGGTTGAAAATTCTCCCGCCTGAATTCAACGGCTTTCCGGTAATTGAAGATGTCTCGTTCCGAGCGTATCATGTTGAGGAACGCGACCTTAACCTGGTTCATTATCTGTTCCACCAGAAGCTCTCTGGCAACAAAGGCCCTGGCCTCGGTGGCTCTTCGCTCCTTGACGGTTTCACGAGTCCGGAACATATCGAATGCCCAGGAGAGAATCCCCTGGATCTGCCAGTCGTTCACCGCCTCGTGATCCAAGGGGTTCCAGTCGTCATTGGTGCGGGAGCCCTGGACCTGGAGCGTTACCGAGGGTATGAGGTCCGCCTTGGCAGTTTGAACCAGCGCCATCGCTTGTTGGACCGAGATGTTTGCCTGCCGGATTTCGAGCCGGTTGTTGGCCGCGATGGAGTATATTGCCGGGATCCGGTACCGGGACGCCCGATATTGGTAATCCTGGACTATTTCCAGTCGCGTTTCCTGAGGATACCGCAAGAGGTAAAGCAGGCTCGCTCGAAACGTTTCCCTGTCAGTGATCGCCTGGGTTCTTTGAATTTTCGCGGCAGCCAACTGGCCTTCCGTGGAGAGAACGTCAACCTTCGGGACGACGCCGGCCTTGAAAAATTCCACGGTCTGGTTCCTGAGCGCCTCGAGGGCGCGGATCGACTCATTGGCCACGTCAAGCAGTTTCTCCGCCTGCATCATCTGGTAATAGGACTCGTACACTTCCAGGATGAGGTCCTGGCGTTCCACGTCGAGCTGGATCTGCGAATAGTCGACGCCCAACCGCGCATATTTGTAATTATTGAGAAGACGACCCCCCGTATACATCGGTTGGGTTATCGTTCCTATCATGGAGAATGTTCGGTAGGGATCGATCCTGTACGGGTAGTCCTTGGGAAACACTTGAGGTCTCCGACTGTCGTGGGAAATGGCAAAACCGGAGACGTTGCCAAACTGCCGATACCGGTCGCTCGTAGCCACGTACTGAACGTCAAGAGTCGGGAAGAAATCGGAGAAAGCTGAACGGCGCTGATGCTCCTTTTCCTGGACGGCAAGTCGAGCGTCCGCGATTCTGAGGTTCCGGGTCAGGGCTCTGGAAACAGCCTGGGGCAATCTCAGCCGCATCACGGTCGTACGGGAGCCACGGCGGCCGGACCTACCCGCACCGGTTGCATCCGTCACCGCGGACACAGCCACCATGACCACGGCCGCGATCAGCACGAGTGACGGCCCAATTGCGGGCTTGAAACGCTCCATACCCGGCACCCTCCTCGTGGAGCACCATTGATCGGGAGCCTTGCCGGGACCCAGCAGCCACTTCAACGTCCGATTCCCGGCCGGAAACCGATCACTACAAGATCTTTCCTCTGAAATCTCGCTCACCAGCCCGACTCGATCCCGAGTCGGTCGGCATCCTGCATTCCCCCGGAGGCAGGCTTCAGACCATCATCCTGGCAAATACCTTGGTATTTCCCACCAGGTTCTCGATCGAAATCCTCTCATTGGGAGCGTGAGCAAAGTTGAGAATCTTCTCCCATGCCGCGGCGGGTAGCCCTCGCTTGCGGAAAAAGGCTGCAACCGTCTGTCCACCGATTCCCACCGGACGTGCCTGGACCCCGTAAACCTCCTGCACGGCCTGGGCAAGGGCCACGACGACCGGAGCATCAGCCGGCGTGGCGTCGGGGGCTTCGAATTTCATGCGCTCTTCCACGCTCACCTCTACGCCGAACCGATCGCTTATCAGCGCGCCCACCTTCCCGATCTCTTCCAGTACGGACGAAAGGGCGACTTCCGGAAGAACCCTGCAATCCAGGTAGAAGACGTCCTCCCCGGGAATCGTGTTGATATTCGGCACGTTGGCATCTTTTCGTGTCGGCTCGAACGTGCTGAGAGGAGGATGGAAAAAAGAGTCCTTTCCCGAGAAGCGTTCGGGAAGAGTCCGGTCCAGTTCCACGATGAAATGAGCCGCGGCCCGAAGCGAGTTCCGACTCTTGTCCGGCCGACTCGCATGCCCCTGGCGGCCTTTGACCCTCAGACGAAGGTGGAGAAGATGTTTCTCAGCCACTTCAATATGATCGCCGTCCTGATTGCCCGCGTCCGGAACGAGAATCAGATCCTCGGGCTTGAACATGTCCGAGCGCTCATCGAGAACGTAGCCAAGGCCGAAACGACTCCCGTTTTCTTCATCCGAAACGAGAGCGAGCCCGACGTTCATACCGAAACCGCTCGTCTCCCTGACCGCACGTGCAGCGAAAACGCTCGAGGCCAGCGCTTGACCGTTGTCCTCGACGCCTCTCCCATAGAGGAGTCCATTTTCCACGTGCGGTTGGAAGGGATCGTGGTCCCATAAGCTCAGCTCTCCGGGGGGGACCACATCAATGTGGGTCAGGATCCACAGGGTTCTGGAAGTGTCTTTGCCCCTCGACCACCCTCTCAGGCTGCAGAGCCCCGACGGTGTCTCGAATGACGCGGTACTTTTCCATCTCGCCGGTTCCCTGGTTTTCCGGTCCCAGCGCGGGGATCGCACAGATCCTGGCGAGGAAATCCACGCATTCGTTCCCGAGCTCGTCTATTCTCCGGGCAGCCTCCTGAAAGCCCACCATCCCTCCAAATACAAGTCACTATTGGACACCCTCCGGGATAGACCCGGAAAGGTTTATGTTAGGGGAATGATTCGATCGATGTCAAGGAAGAAAACAGCAGCTTTGAGGCTGGCGCAAAGGACCCTCGCTCATCGGAGACCGCTTCCCACCGGCAGTGTCACCCTCCCGCGCGGTTCGCGGGGAGCGCCGGTGCTCAGTGCGGCAGGTTCATGAGGAGGGGTCACCGGATGGTCGAGCGCGGATGGGAACGCGCCCTCAGGGATAGAGAAGGAAGCGGGAACGGACCGCCATGAATTCCTCGAGATCCTCCATCCATTCGTCCTCCATCTCAAACACGGAACGACCGTCTTCGAGACCGGTTCTGAGCTTGGTCTCCCCGAGGATCAGATCCGCGGGAAGCCTGTCATGAACATACTCATAAGGGGGGCTCGACCACCTGAATTCATCGGGATGGACCCGGAGAACCGAGGAAAGCATCGCCAAGGTGAACCGATACGGACGAAAACGCTCTCGGTCGATCACATGAATCTGAAATCCCCGACAGAGCTCTCCCGCCCATTTGTTGAATGTCGGTCTGAACTCGATCTCCCGAAGGACCGCGCCTTTCAGGGCATCTTCCTCAATGGTTTCAATGACACGGCGAGGTTCCACATACGGCGCGCCGAAGATTTCGAACGGCCTGGTGGTGCCCCGGCCTTCGGAAAGATTGGTGCCTTCCAGAATGACCTGACCCGGATAAACCACGGCCGTTTCGACCAGAGGCATGTTGGGAGAAGGCAGTACCCAGGGGAGACCGGTCGCCTCGAAATACCCTGTGCGGTCCCAGTCCTTCATGGTTACCACCTCCAGGCGGCACCCAAGAGCGTACACCGTATTATAGAGTGTCATGAGCTCGCCGAGGGTCAGACCGTGCCTCATGGGCAGGGGATGCGGCCCCACGAAGGACGCGCATTGCGGGTTGAGGAGATTCCCCTCCACATCTTTGCCATTGATGGGATTCGGACGGTCGAGGATGACCACCCGCGTGCCCGTGTTTGCGGCAGCCTCCATCAGATAAAGCACGGTAGTGGCATAGGTGTAGACTCTCGTGCCCGTATCCTGGAGGTCCACCACGATCGCGTCGAGGCCGTCGAGCATCTCCGGTGTCGGCCTTCTCGTGCGGGAATAGAGACTGTATACGGGGATGCCAAGCCTCGGGTGGGCGGAATGCTCGGTCTCGATCATGTTGTCCTGCTCGGTGCCTGCCGCTCCGTGCTGCGGTCCGAACAGGGCAGCAAGGCGTTCGGCAAATACCCCGGCCAGCAGATCCGGGACAGGGCGAAAACGGGCATCCACTGAGGCTTGATTGTAAAGCAGACCGAATCGACCTATGCCCGACAGAATTCCTGGGTCGTCCAACACACGCGCCAGACCCGTAACAACCATGAAAAGTCATCATATTGCTTGCAGGAGTGGGATCATCTCCTGCTTGGAAACCCGCGCGCCGGTTGTGAGGTTTTCCACGGCCCACCGGCCCACAGCGTCTTTCCTTGTGGATCTCCTGCGTTCGATCGTGAAACCGACTGACCGGAATCGCTCAGGGTGTCACGAAAAAGAGGAGGAATGCTTGTCGGTACGATGGCCGTTCTTCCGACGCCTGCCGCTCGACACGGTCGTCTGATGCTCCGTCTGTGCAACCCCCGGCGCTGTTGGCCTGCAAGAGCCTCCCCCAGGTCACTGGTCCATCAGAGCCGCAGTGTCTCTTATTCCCACTTGCCGTCCCTGCCGCGATGCATCTCGTAGGTTTTCGAGTCCCTTTTTCGCCGGACAACCACCTTCCGTTCCCAGCCCCCACCGGCTACAGCGAAATTCATGATCCAGGAGATAATAGATACGATGATGGACCCGAAGAGCGCGGACCAGAACGAAGCGATCTGAAGACCGGGGACAAAGAATCCCGCCAACTCGAAGAGCAGGGCATTGATAATGAGGATGAACAGCCCGAGCGTAACTACGGTAAGCGGCAAGGTGAGGATTATCAGCACGGGCCTCACAATAGCGTTCAATACGGCCAGGATTGCGGCCGCGGCCAGAGCCGTTCCGAACCCTTCGACCCTGACTCCTGAAATGAGGTAGGGGAGAATCAGGATGGCAAGCGTGAGTATCAGCCAGCGGATAACTATACCGGGCATGCCGTTTCCTTTCCGTGGCTCAAATCCGCTTTCGTGAGGCTCAGACCCGCAGGGAGCTTCCAGCGGGCCATACCCATCGGATCAGCCGCGGTTAATCTCCTTTCTTGGCTTCAAGGAACGGTTTGATGAGATCTATGGGAACGGGGAAAATGGTCGTGGAATTCTTTTCCGCCGACACTTCCACCAGTGTCTGGAGAAATCTGAGCTGCAGAGCGATAGGCTCCGCAGACATGATTTTCGCGGCTTCCTGAAGACGCGAGGCAGCCTGGTATTCGCCTTCGGCCGCGATGACTTTGGCTCTCCGCTCACGTTCCGCTTCGGCCTGACGAGCGATGGCTCGCTGCATCTCACTGGGAAGATCGATGTGCTTCACTTCCACCGCGCTCACCTTCACCCCCCACGGATCGGTGTGGCGGTCGAGGATCTCCTGGAGCTCCACATTGATCTTTTCACGCTCGGCCAAAAGGTCGTCCAGTTCGGATTGTCCGCATACGCTCCTCAGGGTGGTCTGAGCAAGCTGCGAGGTGGCGTAGAGGTAGTTTTCCACTTCGATGACGGCCTTGGTGGGATCCATGACCCTGAAATAGATCACCGCGTTGACCTTCACGGACACATTGTCCCGCATGATCACGTCCTGCGGCGGAACGTCCATGGCGACGGTCCGGAGGCTGACCCTGACCATGCGATCGATAATCGGGATCAGAATGATCAATCCGGGTCCCTTGTGATCGATTACCCTGCCGAGACGAAAGATAACTCCACGCTCGTACTCGTTGAGTATCTTGATCGCCATGAACAGGAAAATGATCAGCAGAAATATTATGATTCCGATTGCATACATCTGCGACCTCCTTCAGGAAAGAGAGCAATTCTGTTCGCACAACGCACCGTCGCGCACCGCGGTACAGACCGTCGTGTTCCTATCATGA
>JARRRG010000456.1:0-3304 GCA_037380965.1 Deltaproteobacteria bacterium | reverse complement strand
CTCCAGGTGAGAGAAGATGCCCTTGAGAGGCGGCCGCACGTGTGCGGCTCGTCTACGGTCCTAGAAATCGGGAGTCAGGACCAACCGCTTCATCAAATTGCCCTGATGGGCCTCCTCGAATGCCTCCTTGATGGTCGACAGGGGCCTCTTCTCGAGCAGAGAATCCATTTCGATCTGACCCGATTGCACCATCTCGAGAACTTTGGGATAGTACTTGGGCAGGCAGGCCCAGGTACCGATGATTTCGGCATCGAAGGCCATCAGACGAGACATCATGTAGGTGCTCTTGGCCATGCCGAAGCCGACGACCACCAGCTTACCGACGAAGCCAAGCAAACCGAGAGCCACATCCTGAACAGGCCCTACGCCCGTGCATTCAAAAATCTTCCAGCCCACGTTGTGCTTGACACCCGCGTCTTTTGCCGCTGCCCTGAACTCTTCTTGGATGGCCTTGAAGTCCTTGTCCCGGGTGTTGATGACGGAGTATACTCCCAATGAGCGGGCCCTCTGGAGCTTCTCCTCATTTCGAGCCATGCCCACCAGCGGCTTAGCCCCGAAAGCCTTGGCGACCTGCCCCATGTACACGCCCACTCCGCCGGTAATACCGGTTACCAATACGGGGTCGCCTTCCTTTATTTCTGCCCTGATTGCCGCCTGGTAGGGAGTCGTTACCGCATCGGCGATGACCGCGTAATTGGCCAGGTCTCGTCCTTTCAGATCTTCAATATGGCACAGGTTCGCTGCGGGGACGGGGATGTGACTGGCGAAGCCGCCGTAAATCCCGTGGGAGTTTCCCGGCATTTTCTGCTTGAGACAGCGATTGCCTCGGCCTTGTGCGCAGATATCACACTCGTTGCAAGGCAGGACTGCCGGGATAATAACATTTTTGCCCATCCAGGATTCTGCACCCTCTCCGGCCGCCACCACGGTTCCCGATATCTCGTGGCCGAGAGTGAGCGGCGGCTTGGTAATGGTCGGCACCGCATCATAGAAATAGCCAAGGTCAGTGTGGCAGACCCCGCATCCGGCAATTTCCACCAGCACTTCGCCGGCTGCCAATTCAGGGACGGGGATCTCGGTCTTTTCCAGCTCGCCCGGAGCCGTCACCTTACGGGCCTCCTTGTCATACGTCGGCCCTTTTACCATTTGCCACGTTTGAATTTTGTCAGGAACGCTCACGACATCACCTCCTGTTGATAGCTGAGACGCGCCGCTCTGCTCGTGCGTGGGCAGAGGAGGCAAACCGTCATACGTATGGAGAATAGATCAGGGAGACAAACTTGAAGAGTATTAATATTCGCCCACCAAACGTGAATCTGTCAAGCGAAATCAAGGCGCCCGATCAAGGGGGCGTCAAAGAAAGTCGGGTTAATCCAACAGGTTTTCTCGCTCGACGCCATGATTTCGCGGCCTCTCCGCAAGCCGGCGCCGCATGAGGCTTTGCCTGAGATGGACGCCCCGCCGGTCCTCATAAAGCTCATCACACGCGAAGAACCGGCCGGCCGCGGGCCCACGGCGGTCTCCTCAGGTATCGGGGACAAAAGCAAATTCGTTCCCGTCACACTCAAGCACGGTGCCGTCCAGCACCTTGTTCCCTGAAGCAGCGTTGACTTTGCAACGAGGAGTAAGGAATTCCGAGCGCTGCCCGTCAATAGGATGCAAGGTACGTATCGAACAGAGCCATGACATGTTTGGTGACGGGTCCGGGGCTTCCATGGCCTATGACGTGGTTGTCTATTCGCACTACGGGAAGGACATTGCGAGTAGTGGAAGCAAGAAAAGCCTCAGGGAGCGAAGAAAGCTGATCCAGAGAGACGGGAGTTTCTCGAACCTCGAGATCCCGCTCCGGTTCCAGGACTTCCAGAACCACCCGGCGGGTAATGCTGTCGAGGATTTTCCCGTTAAGTGGCGGAGTAAGAATGATGCGGTCAGAGAGCACGAAGAACACCGTGAATGTCGAACCTTCGAGAATGGTCCTCCGGTCGTCAGGATCTACGAAGAGAACATCGAAAGCGCTGTGCTGAGGAACGACCGTCCGATGGGCGAGGACCGCTCCGACATAGTTGAGCAGCTTGACATCAGCCCACATTCGCTGATGCGGAAATGTGGCCAATACCACCCCTTTCTCGTACAGTTCCGAAACCGGCCGTACAAGTTGCTTGACGGCAATATAGAGGTGGGCTCCCTGCCCGGACGGCTTCAGCCCGTCGTTCGCGAGACCGCCGCTGAAAATCACCTCAATATGAAGGTCCTGTTCCGGCGATTCCTGGAAGTTCTTTTCAATGAGATCTTCCAGGACCGAGCGCAGCTCTTCACGGGGAAGGGGAGGCTCCATGTAGATGCTGGATGCGCAGCGATAGAGCCTGTCAAGGTGGTCCTGGAGCCGAAAGATTTTCTTGTTTACCGTTCGGCACGCGGTGAAAATCCTGTACCCGCGAATCGTCCCGCCAACGTCGTCGGCAAAGGGGAGGGTCAGTTCCGAAGTCTCTACGACATGGTCACGCTGGTATGAGAAAATTTTGCCGTACTCCTCGTCACGATCGTATTCTTGCACAACCGTCCGACACAGGTTTATTAGCGCAAAACGGCCCAATGAGCAATCCCCGCGGGCTCGCGAAGCTTGCCGACCGTCGGGCTCGCTCTTGTCACATTTCCCGATCGGCGGCCCTCCATGGCAGGGCCTCCTCACCACTGACTGTGCGAGCGAGTGACGCGCGGCAGGCGGGGAGCAGATCAGCCCTTCTTGGCGGCCACTACGGTGATCACCCCGTAATTCCGAAACATTTTTGAGATGGTGGCCAGAACGATTCCCAAAGCGAGATCCACCGCGTCGAGCGTTAGATCCTTGGGACCGACTGATGTAACGATCTCTGACACCCACTCACGGAGGTTGCCCTTTATCTGTCGGTTCCGCAAGAGAGCCACAGACCTGTTTTCATAGAGACCGCACCGTCGCGCGGTCCTGTTACGGGTGCTCAATCCGTATCTCAACAACCCGAAGGGATAGGCCCGGTAAATACGCCCGTCGTGCAGAATTGACGCGGCCTCCATGCCGTACCTTTCCAGGTAGCGCTTCACCGCGCGCGGGGAAAAGAGCCAGAGGTGCCGCGGTATGTCTTCTGTGCAGGAATGTCTCATTCCGATGGCTGAAATATTGGGGACCACAAAAATGAATCGGCCACCCTTCTTGAGAAGGTGGGAGATCTTCTCGAAGAATAACGAAGGGTTGTGAACATGTTCAAGGAGTGCCCATGCCGTCACTGCATCGTAGGCCCCCGACGGGAGGTCCATGGTAAGGAAGTTG
>JARRRG010000455.1:0-3311 GCA_037380965.1 Deltaproteobacteria bacterium | reverse complement strand
GAACAAGGAATGCCTTGAGATCCTTGACTGGCGTTTTCGACTCGACCGCGGCTCGCACGTAAGCCTCTTGCCCCGGGCAAACGTTGCGGAGCGTCTCCCCGTTTTCCCGGGCATCGGTCAATCGGATGTCCCAGATTTTGGCTGCTGTTCCGCGAAACACCACTTCACCCTTCGGTGAAGGGCCCTGTACCATGAGGTACGGAGGTGAGAAACTGAACCCTTTTTTGGAAGGAGTGATCTTGCGGACGTCGCCGGATGGTATTTCGAAGAAGAATGTCCCGTCATGCGCGGTCTTGTATCGTTTGGCCGCTCCGCTCCCCTTGGTTTCTGTGACCACAATGTCGGTGTCGGCCAGGCCTCGACCGCCGGCAAGGACTTTTCCGATCAAACCGGCTGACACACGAAAATGGGACCTCGCCACCACCTTGCGCTCTTTTGAGAGGGACAGTGTCAATGTCACCCGGTGCCTGCCGAGAGACAGCTTTTTTCGAAAGGACCGGCCTCGACCGATAATTTTTTTCTTTTTCGCGTTGCCCGAGGGGACACTCCAAATGAGATCCTTTTGCTTGATTCGCTGTCCCCCCGAGTGAATCTTCGCTTTGAAGAGGACCGTGCGACGTAGGGGGTACACACCCTTGTTTGCAGGGGACACGATTCTCAGAGTTACCTGTTCACGTTTGCTTGGCTCAGCCTTCCGCTTTTTGCCCTTGGAGGCGGAAAACGTGAGAGCCTCCTGCAACCCCTGCGGGACTTTTTTCTTTACCAGGGCCTCCGGCTCGCATCCGGCAATCACTGCCAGGATTGCGAGCAGGCAAATGATCCTCGGATAGCTTAAAGATCGTGCGCGCAACTCCGTCTCTCCGTCAGTACCCGCTCTCATTGCCAAGGAGAAGATCCCACACGCAGGTGATGGACTGTCTTCGATCAATGCCACACCGGCTGACGAGCCGGCCCCGCGGGATACGGAAACCCCTTCAGCGGCCGTCTGCGTTGAGATTACACCGCTTTTTCGCTGCCCGTCAAGGAATCTGTTGCTGCGCGGAGACAGTCACAGCTCCCCCGCGGGATGCGCGTCGCCCCCCTCCGGCATGGTTTGATAAGCCGGTTGCGGCTCGTACGTTGCGGATAGCCGGGTCAGACCCCGAGCCGAGCCTGTCGAGATTCTCCGCGCTCATTCACCGTGGCTCGGGGGATTGCGGAGCACACCCGTCCTTCACGTACGGCGTCTTTCCATTCGATTTCATGTCTTCACGTCCAGGGGGCGCCGGGGTTGGCAAGGGATTGCTCGTTGGAGGGATCCTCTCCTCGTGCTGCCAAACCTCTTGACAGCGGCTATTCTCTTATGATATTTTCAGTTTAAAATTGGGTAGTTAAGCTTATCTTATAGTCAGCGGTAAATGAAAAGCATCCAACTTATTGTTCTATCAGTATTTCTTGTCACGCTTGGCTCGGGGTGCGCACGGAAGATCTGCATGGTCAAACACAGTTCATGCTCGGGTTATACGGTAAAAGGCCAAACGTACCATCCGATGAAAGAGATCCCACCGGGATTCCGTATGGAAGGCGTGGCCTCCTGGTACGGGGGGAAGTTCCACGGCAGACGCACCGCGTCGGGCGAAGTCTACGACATGCACGAGTTGACCGCGGCGCACAAAACCCTGCCTCTCGGCACCTTCGTTAAGGTTACCAACCTGGAGAATAAGAGAGAGGTGGTGGTGCGCATAAATGACCGGGGTCCCTTTATTGATAATCGGGTCATTGATCTCTCTTTTGCCGCAGCAAAAAAACTCGCAATGGTCCGCCCGGGCACGGCCGCGGTCAGGGTCAGCGTCATCGGAAAGGGCACCGCAGTGCTGGCGCTCAGGCGTCCTTCCTCATGGGACGCCACATCACAATTGAGAGCTCCCAATCCGTTTTATACCAATAGAAAATCTCCTCGTGACGCGATGAAAAAGATCTGAGCCCCAGGCAAGCGCATGGCCTGCTCAGGCAGGCGGTAGAGCATTGGTGACAAGGGCTCACGACCATTGCATCCGCGCTTTTCCTTCCCGGGGCAGGGGGAATCGGAGCGTGCCATTGAGGCCGGCCCTTGCTTGCCGGACATTTGCGCGTCATGGTTTTCATGGTAAAAGATCCTCGAGTGTCCGATTTGTCAACAGGACTCCTTGCACGCCCGTCGTCCAGGGAGCCGATTTTTGTTCCGTGCGGTAGCGATGCATATCACCATCGTAGGCGGCGGCCTTGCCGGAAGCGAAGCAGCATGGCAACTCGCGAAGAGAGAGGTGCCGGTGCGCCTGCTGGAGATGAAGCCGCGAAAATACTCGGCTGCCCATCAGTCGCCCGATTTCGCGGAGTTGGTCTGTTCAAACTCTCTGAGGTCGGTTTCTCTGAATTCCGCGGTCGGCCTGCTCAAAGCAGAACTCCGAATCATGGGCTCTCTGATTATGGAGGCCGCAGACGCGTGCGCGGTCCCGGCCGGCAAGGCCCTTGCAGTGGATCGCGATCTTTTCGCGGGTTTTATAACCGAGAGAATTTCGGGGCATCCGCTCATAACCGTTCAGAGAGGGGAGGTTCTCACAATACCGTCTTCTCGAGAGGGTTTGGTGATTCTCGCCACCGGGCCTCTCACGTCCGACCGTCTCGCCCGTGAGATCGTTGCCACGCTCGGTTCCGAGGGGCTGTCCTTCTACGACGCGATCGCGCCGATCGTCACCGCTGAATCTCTGGACATGGCCCGAGTGTTCCGCGCGTCTCGTTATGCGTCTGATGAGGGAGACTATCTGAACGCTCCCATGGACGAATCCGCGTACCGGGCGTTTGTCCGGGAGATCTGCGACGCGGAGAAGGTCGATCCCCATCCTTTCGAGAAGATACCGCATTTCGAGGGTTGTCTCCCGGTGGAAGAGCTCGCGCGGCGTGGACCGGACACGCTCGCGTTCGGACCGATGAAGCCCGTGGGTTTGATCGATCCCGCCACGGGAAAGCGGCCTTTTGCCGTGGTGCAGCTTCGGGCCGAGAACACCGAGGAATCCCTGTACAATCTGGTGGGCTTTCAAACGAAAATGACCCATCCGGAACAGGAGCGGGTCTTCCGGATGATCCCCGGGCTGGAAAACGCGGTCTTCGCCCGACTTGGATCAATTCACCGTAACACCTACCTCGATGCCCCGCGGTTGCTTGACCGATTTTCCCGGGTGCGTGGGAAACCGCATCTGTTCTTCGCCGGACAGATCACCGGAGTGGAAGGCTACATCGAGTCCACCGGGTCAGGACTGGTGGTGGGAATGATGGCGGGCCTCCTCGCCCGGGAC
>JARRRG010000454.1:0-3325 GCA_037380965.1 Deltaproteobacteria bacterium | reverse complement strand
TCCCTGCGGCCCGAAGAGGCACTTGTGGCCGGTAAAGGCGAGAAAATCGACGCCCATTGCCTCGACATCTATGGGAATGACACCCGCGGTTTGCGCGGCGTCGAGGAGTAAGGGGACGCTCCCGATAGCATCACGTATTCCCACGACGTCCTGGATGGTTCCACATACGTTCGAGGCATGATTGACCGCCACGAGCGCGGTATTCTCTTGAATCAAATCTTTGATGGCATCTGCGGGACATCTCCCCATCCTGTCGCAAGGAGCGACTGAAAGAGAGATAACGCCGGCTCGCTCGAGGTGTCGAACAGGCCGAATCACGGAATTGTGCTCCATTTGGGTGATAATGACGTGATCTCCGGGGTTGAGCACTCCGTAGATCACGGTATTGAGGGATTCCGTGGCGTTCGAGGTGAACACGATCCTACTCGGGTCCGGCGCATGAAAGAGCCTGGCAAGCGCCTCACGAGCGGACTGGACGATCCGAGCGGCCTCTGTGGACTGGTCGGACCTGGAGCGGCCGGGGTTGCCTCCCACCTCATCCATGAAATAGAGCATGGCCTCGCGCACCTGGGGAGGCTTGGGAAAGGAAGTAGCCGCGTTGTCCATGTAAATCCTTCGCTTCACGTCATTGCCTCGCAATCGTGCTTGTGCTGTCACCGCGCCGTACGGTGAGCACTCGGATTCATTGTGCGAACACCGCCTGAAGGGCCATTACCTGCACCTCTCCCCCTTTTATAGTATAAGCCCTGTTTCCATCCGGCAGGTGTGCAAGCCACACATAACGGTCTTTTCAACCGGATTTCTTGTACGTCTCGTGTCCGCAGTCCTGAAGGAGCCTTGGAGGGAGCGCGGGAGAAGAGGATCATGCTCGAGCCGGGCGGCGGGGATTGACGAGCGTTTCACAGCGGGCCGGAGACCTCGATCCCCGTTGCGTTCCTCTGGAGAACCAAGGGGCTGTCCCCGGGGTGTGGCCGCATTTTTCTGGGGTCACGTGGCACCACGCGGGCGTGTACAGCTCCGGAGAGCGGGGCCCACTTCCTCTTATTACTGCTCCTTGAGCGCGCGAAGGATTTTTTCCGGCGTCAGGGGAAGGTCCTTGATCCTGACACCGATAGCGTCGTACACCGCATTGGCAATGGCCGGCGCGGATGGGACACACGCGGGCTCGCCGATCCCCTTTGCGCCGAAGGGGCCGCTCGGCTCGATCGGCTCAACGATGACCGCATCTATGGGGATCTCGTCCTTCGCGGTGAGCAGCTTGTAATCGAGCAGATTGGCGTTCATGACCCGCCCCGCGTTGACCTGCATCTCTTCTGTCAATCCGTACCCGGCACCCATGACGGACGCGCCGTAGATCTGACCCTTGACGAGCATTGGATTGAGAGCCCGACCCACATCGTGCGCGGCAACGTACTTGAGTATTTTGACCTGCCCTGTCTCTCTGTCCACCTCGACTTCGACCCCATGGGTCCCGAAGCTGTAACAGCACGACAGGTTGCCCTTCCCTTCTCTGTCGAGCATTTCGTTTGGAGGATCATAAAACGCCTGGGCCGTCACCATATCCCCGCGACCTGTTCCGACCATGTGTGCCTTGCGTAGAATGCCGGCGATAGGCATCCGCAGATATTCGTTCTCAGGGTCGGCCTTTACGAAGATTTCACCGTTTCTCAATTCCAGGTTCTCGGGGTCGGCAACCGCGCCCAGATCAAGCTCGGGTATCTCGAAGTCGGGGTTCCTTCGCGCCCGCTTCCTCAGAGTCCCCGCCACGAGGTCTCCCATCCATTTTGCCGCCAGGCTCAGGATCTGAGTGCGCATATCTTGTGCGGCCATAAGGATGGCATTGCCGACCATGAACGCATGACGGCTGGCATGGGTTCCGACATCCCACGGGCAGACGTCGGTATCTCCGAGGAAGATGGAGACATCATCGGGCTTGACGCCGACGGCCTCGGCGACCATCTGTCGGATGATCGTCTCCGACCCTTGCCCCTGGTCGGTTCCTCCGGTGATGACGGTCACCTTCCCTTCGTCGTTCACCGTCAAGATAATTCCCTGGGCATCAGAGAGGTACACCCTGGCGCCTCCGCCTACATGGAGGAAGGAGGCAGCGCCTACCCCCCGGCCGTCTCGCTTGCCCCGTTTATTATCCCAATCGAGTCTTTCTTTTACCTCGCCCAAGCACTCTTTCAAGGGGCACGTCGTTATCCGAAGGCCCATCGGGGATTGCTCGTCCGGAATATTCGCGTTGATCATCCGGAATTCCATGGGGTCGAGACCCGCTTCTTCCGCGAGCTGGTCCATCGATTGTTCGACAACGTAGGTTGCCTGGGGATTACCGTATCCTCTCATTGCCTGAGCGTATATATTGTTCGTGTACACGCACGTAGCCCTGTACGAGACATTGGGCACACGGTACAGGGACGAGACAGGAAGATTCATAACCGACGGCGTGGTGGCGCCCCAGGACGTGTATGCTCCGTTGTCCAGGATCATATCGACTTTCCTGAAGGTCAACTTTCCATCCTTGTCGCAACCCTGCTCGATGGTCGCAATTGTCGGCTGGCGAGGCGGACTGGCAGTGAACTCCTCCTGCCGGCTGAAGAGGATCTTCACGGGGCACTTCGTTTCCCATGCCAGTAGAACCGCGATGAACTCATAGATGTCCGTATCGAGCTTGCTCCCGAAGCTGCCGCCCACGTAGGGCGTCAAGACTCTCGTGCTCCCTCTGATACCGAGGTTCTTCAGGAACATGTCCAACCGATCCTTCCCTCCGAAAGGCACATTGGTCACGCTTCTGAAGATCAGGTTGTTGTGGACGTCGAATTCAGCAATGCAGCCGCTGGTGCCCATGCAGACCTGGTGAACCCAGGTTGTGGAAAAGGTGTCCTTGACCACATACGTCGATTGAGCCCTGGCCGCGTCAACATCACCGGCCTCGAGTTTCCATGGGAGTGGGAGAATGTTGTTGCGCCGGGGTTTCCCGCGCGCGTCGAATTCATGAATCAGTGGCGCGTCCTCTTTCATGGCTTCAACAGGATCAAATACCGTCGGCAGGTCCTCGTATTCTACCTCGATGAGACTCAGAGCCTCTTCCGCGATCTCTTCATCAATCGCAGCCACCGCGGCGACCTCATCGCGGAACTGCCTCACCTTCCCTTTCTTGAGAGGTGTCTGGTCGCCGAGAAAGCCTACGCGCACCTCCGGCGTATTCTCGCCGGTGAGCACCGCCCTCACTCCCTAGAGTTTTTCCGCCTTCGAGGTGTCTATACGCTTGATAATGGCATGAGGCCGAGTGCTATAGAGGATCTTGCCGTGAAGCATCCGG
>JARRRG010000453.1:0-5867 GCA_037380965.1 Deltaproteobacteria bacterium | reverse complement strand
TGCCAGGAGGACCTCTCCCCGGTACAATGCTTTCAAGGTGAACGGGTCCTGCAATTGTTGAAAGCCCTTACGAAAAATCGCTCGTGCACCGAACCAGAGACTCGATTAACGAGCAAGGCACGTAGAAGCCTCGCGGAGGCGGTGACCGAGCCTTCGCTGAAATCGGGAAAGCTACAGAGAGAAAGGGAGGAAAAAGACATGGCCTTAACAACAGTCAAGGAAGTTTTCGAAAAGATGCCGACGGTTTTTAACCCCTCGAGCGCTACGGGCCTCAACGCGATATTCCAGTTCCACATCACCGGGGACGAGGCCGGAAATTGGCATGTCACCGTGAAGGAGAGCACCTGTGAAATCACCGAGGGGATCCATGACAATCCGACCGTGAGCCTGACAATGGCCGACGCGGACTGGATTGCGATGTGCAATGGAGAGCTGGACGGGATGAGCGCTTTCATGAGCGGCAAGCTGAAGGCAACGGGTGACATCATGATGGCGCAGCGCATACCCAGCCTCTTTCCCCTGTAAATGATCGCTGCTGATGGCTTGAACTGCCCCGTCGACGGCTCTTCCCCGATGCCCGCGATGGGAAAGGGACGCAGGGGTGTTCTCACCTATCTTCGGGATGGATTCGGGTAGAACCTTTCTTTGCACGCGTGGTTCCTTCCGAATCCATCCCGTAGCGCTGAATCCCCGATGCGGAACCTCCGTCACGGTTCGATCTCCGCGTCAACCGCCAACCCATCCCATGCGAGGTCGCGCTTATACGAACCCGGTGCGACGCGCTTCGGCCGGACAAAGCGACTCATACCGGCCACACTTGGGGAGCCGGGGACGATTCTCCGGAGGTCCGTCAGTACGCGGTATCAACCTCAGAGGTCGTGCCTGTCAACGGATAGGGTGCGGCTGGCGGCCGCGGCAGAACCAGCCGGACGGGCTCGCCGCGCTGCGGGAAATGTTTTGAGTTGATTTCGCGGGCACGATCATGTTATCTACTGGTCCGATCAATTTTCTTCCAATTCGTAAAATGAGGCCGCGAGGCCATCGTACATAAGACCGAGCATTCTCCTGTCAATTTCTCGCCTGCGGAGAAGAATGATTTGAACTCGTCGAATAACGGAATGACCGGGTGGCCGGGGGTGGAGATTCTGCCCTCTCGGTCGCGAGGCAGTACGGCCAGTATGCCCTGGAAATGGAAAAGTACAGTCTGTAGCTCTGATCTTGATCGGTAAGGGGGACGGTTGAGGGGAGGACTGAGCACCTGATGTGTTTTCGGTCGAGCGGTCTCGACAAGCCATTGTTCAGGCATGACCGCTGTCTGGAGACGAGAGAGCCGTTACTTGTCGTAACGGTGGTTCGGGTGGCTTAGTACGGATCAGAACAAGTCCTATCGCAAGCCTTGAACATTGAACCGGCAACATGATCAGCCGCGAGGTGCGTTGAGCCCTCGCTCCGGATAGGGCCCTCACGAAAGGAAGCGTGATCGGGTCACGGCGGACAGGTAAACCTTTGCAGCGCAGGATCGATTCTCTGCGAGCAGGGGACGGAGCCGGCCTCTTTGATGCGCTTCACCGTGAGACACACGCAACACCACCACAGATCGAAGGGGGTAAGAGAATGAGCATCAAGAAGGTGATTCTTGTAGTAGCGACCATGGTCCTCCTGTTGACCGGAACGGCGTTTTCAGCCGGCGTCCCCGGCGTTACCGACAAAGAGGTCGTCGTGGGTGTGACCACTCCCCTCTCTGGTCCGGCGGCCCTGTGGGGTGTCACTGGTCAGGGAATGAAGGCATGGGCTGATTATATCAATGACAAGGGAGGGGTATACGGCCGAAAAATCCAGGTGATTCTCAAAGATGACGGATACAATCCCACCCGGGCCCTCGCAAATCTTCAGGACATGAAGGGAAAGTGTTTCGCAGTCTGCGGGCTGCTCGGGTCGGCGATCTGCAATGCCGCCAAAGATTTCTTCCCTGAGAACAAGACGCTCCTGGTCACGGCATACGGCAATGTCAGAATCTGGGCCAATCAGCCTCGGGAAAAACTCAAGTATGTCTTTATTGCGTACCCCGATTACGAGGACGAGGCGGAGTACATCACCAAATACGGCATAACGAAACTGGGCACCAAGAAGATTGCCCTCTTCTATCAGAATGACGATTACGGCAGAACGGCCATGGCCGGGGTCAAAAAAGCCCTGGCGGATATGCCCGGCAAGGCAAAGCTCGTAGGCACGATACCCTATGAAGTCACCGAGCGGTCCTTGAGCTCACACGCACTCAAGCTCAAGCAAACCGGCGCGGACACGCTCATTGTCTATACCACGCCGACTCACGGCGCGCTCATACTCAAAGAGATCGCGAAGATCGGATACCACCCGAAGCGGATGACCACCTTCACGCTTGGAGATCCAATCATGTATCGGATTGCGGGAAAGGTCTGGGAAGGCACGTACATCGCAGCCCCGGGCAACTCGGGTATTCCTGGATCCGATCCGGCGGCGGACGCGGCCGTCAAGATTCTTCTCAAGTACAATCCCAAGCTGAAAGGCAAGGAGTATTTGGCCCTTTTTGGTGCGGTCTCCATGATGCATCTCGTGGAAGGGCTCAAGAACGCGGGCAAGAATCTCACGCCTGACAGCTTTGTCAAAGGCATGGAGAAGATAAAGGACTGGAAGCCCGAAGGAATCGGGGCTCCCGTAACCTACGGTCCTGACCGGCGGCAGGGCGTGAATGCTTCCCGCATGGGGGTAGCCAAGGGTGGCAAGCACGTGCCATTGGTGCCGTTCACCATATTCAAGCCGAGATTCTAGGAGCTGTCCGGTCGGAGGGATCGCGCGTCGGGCCGTACGAAGCCTTGGCTTCCGACGAGCCACAGCGGTGAGAGAGCGCCGCGCCCGAGCAGAGAGAGGGCCGTGCGCGCAAACCGCTCGTCCGGTCGGGCAAGAACCAAGCATTAATCCAACGTGAGGGTTCTGAACCTCAGAACCTAGGCTCTGCGACCATGGATTTGCTCTCAGTCAAGAAGCTGTTCATCAGTTTTGGAGGGATTCGGGCACTGGCCGGAATCGACTTCGAGATCAAGGAGAATGAGATCCTCTCGGTTATCGGTCCCAACGGGTCCGGAAAGACTACCCTCTTTAACTGCATTTCCGGCGTGTACCGACCGACCGGCGGTGAAATCCTTTTCGGCGGGGGAGAGCCTCCTCGGGCTCTCCCCTGACGTCATCGCAAGCAAGGGGGTCGCCCGGACATTTCAGAATTTGCGACTCTTCCTTCATATGACTGTCCTGGATAATCTCATGCTGGGTCGGCACCTCAAGTTTCGGAAGAATCCGATTCATGCGTTCCTGCGCATGCGAGACGAAGAGGTTCGGCACCGCTGGGTGGTGGAGGAGTTGATCGACTTTCTGGATCTCCAGGCGTACCGGCAGGCTCGGGTGTCCGATTGCCCGTACGGGGTGCAGAAGCGGGTTGAACTGGGGCGCGCCCTGGCTCTCGAGCCCTCGCTACTCCTGCTGGACGAGCCCATAGCAGGGTTGACCTCCGAGGAGAAGGGGGAATTCGCCTACCGGATTATGGAGATCCGCGGCAGGTATAAGACTGCTATTCTGCTGGTGGAGCATGATCTTCGCATGGCGTCTCTCCTTTCCGACAGAATGGTCGCGTTCGATTCCGGCCTGAAGATTGCTTCGGGAACGCCTGACGAAGTGCAGCGCAATCCGGAGGTGATTCGGGCCTATCTGGGAGAAGATTGACCGCACATCTCGCGGCGTGCTCACGGGCGATAAGGTCCGGGGAGCGCCAGGGCATTTACGTTGACCCTGAGCGGGTCACGACAACACAATAAACCCTCGCCGACAGGCACGTGTTCCATGACAGTAACTGCATCAGAGATCACACCGCTTCTGAGAATCGCCAACATTGAAACTCTCTACTTTGACCGCATCTATGCACTCCACGGGATGTCGCTTCAGGTCAAGGAGAAGGAGATCTTCGCGGTCCTCGGCCCGAACGGAGCGGGTAAGACAACCCTGCTCAAAACCGTCGCAGGTCTCATAAAGGACCAGCCCAAAAAGGGGCTGATCGAATTCGCGGGCAGGCGCATACATCGGCTTCCTCCTGAGCGTATCGCCTCTTTTGGGATCGTGTACGTGCCGGAAGACCGGGGCCTTTTTCGTGAACTCACGGTGAAGGAGAACCTCGATCTGGGCTGTTGGGGCCGGAAAGACAAGTGAATCCAAGACGACCTGGCTTTCGATTACGATCTTTTCCCCATTCTGGAACACCGCGGCGATCAGCAGTCTGAGACCCTTTCCGGCGGGGAGCAGCAAATGCTCGCAATGGCCAGGGCCATGCTGCGCAGACCCAAGCTCCTGATGCTCGACGAGCCTTCCCTCGGGCTGGCGCCCATGCTTGCCCGATCGGTCTATGACGCGCTCCTCCGGATAAGCGAGGCCGGAACAACCATCCTCCTCGTCGAACAGAACGCCCGGATGGCATTGGGAATAGCGCATTACGGATACATTATGGAGGCCGGTCGAACCGTGCTGGAAGGCACTTCAGAAGAACTTCGGGAGAACGAGGACGTCCAGGAGCTCTATCTCGGACTCGGAGGGGAAAGCGTGTCTCCCAAGGGTTGGAGGCTCTACAAAAAGAGGAGGACGTGGTGATGGCGAGCGCACCAGTGAGCTTCCCGGAGCTCTTCTTCCATCAGGTGGCTCGGAAGAAGGATCTCGTGGCCCTGCGTCGGAAGGACCTCGGCATTTGGAACCGCATCTCATGGACCGAGTACGGGAAAGCGGTCCGAGAAGTGGCTGCGGGCCTGTTGGCCCTCGGCCTCGAGCGAGGAGAACGGGTGGCCATACTGGGCGACAACCGACCGGAATGGCTGTACTGTCACCTTGGCGCGATGACCGCGGGGGGAGTTACCTGTGGGGTGTATCCTACGTCAGCCCCGGAGCAGATAGCCTACGTGGTGGGACATTCCGAGTCGAAGATCCTGTTCGTTGAGAACGAGGAGCAGGTCGACAAAGTACTCGAGATCATTGACGAGCTGAACCTGGCCAAGGTCGTGGTATGGGACGCCAAAGGGCTGTGGGGATTCTCGCACGAGATGATCATTTTCTTTGAAGACTTCCTGAGCATCGGCCGGGACTACCTCCGGGATCACCCGGGGGCCGTAGACTCGCGGCTGCAGGCGATCGATGGGGACGATACGGCAATGATCATCTACACCTCCGGGACCACGGGAAGACCCAAGGGTGCGATGATCAGTCACACGAATATCTTGAGCCTCACAGAGGCCTTCATGTCTGCTACGGATACCGAGGATACGGATGAGATGGTCTCTTACCTTCCCCTCGCCCATATTTACGAGAATCTGGTCTCACTGTTCCGAGCTGTTTGGGCAGGCGGCACGGTGAATTTTGTGGAGAGCATTGAAACGCTCGGCCAGAATCTCCGGGAAGTGTCGCCCACATTCTTTGCCAGCGTTCCCCGGATTTGGGAAAAATTTGCCTCCATGATCGAGATACGTATGTCAGACTCGACCATCTTGAAGAGGGCGCTGTATCGCGCGGCCATATGGGTCGGCATGCACCGTGTGCGAGTAACGGACGGCACATGGGAGAGGCTCAAGTGGGCGATCCCCTATTGGGTCCTGTATTGGCTGGTTCTCTATCACCTCAAGCGTCAATTGGGTCTGGAACGGCTCCGAATGGCTGTTTGCGGCGCGGCACCGGCATCCCCCGAGCTTTTTCAGTATTACAATGCCCTGGGCGTGCCACTGCGCGAAGGCTACGGTCAGACCGAGTCCACCGGCGTCATTGCAGTCCAGCGTATTGATCGGCCCCGGTTGGGTTACGTGGGT
>JARRRG010000452.1:0-3326 GCA_037380965.1 Deltaproteobacteria bacterium | reverse complement strand
ATATCCGGCCACCCCGGCGACAGTCACCAGTAACGCAACCGGCAAGAGCAGCAAGAGCTGAAATCGTCTTTGTAAGGAAAAAATCATCGTTTATGCCTCCACCCGCGGTCCTCTCCCGGACCGTTGCAGAGTTGCGGCGAATTCCTCGGCCGCATGCGAAGCTCACGTCGTAACTGACCCAACCTTAGCGGGCCCTATGAGATGGCGCAAGTCCAAATGGGCCCCTGTGCACGTCCCCCACGGCCGCCGGGGCGTTGCGTTGGCCTGTGAGCCGTCGACTTCCGATCCTGCGGTGGATCGATCGGGCTCCGCTCGTCGTCAAGAACCCGTTGAAAGCCTATCTTGAGGCCGTTTGAGGCGGACCGGGCATCCAACGAGCGTTCATCATGTTGTGTTATTTCACATCCGGCCTTCCTCGAATAGCAGTTTTGGCCGAAGCAGCATCATATCCGATCCCCTGGGAAGCCAGTCAGCCCGAGCCAATGGCCCGGGCCGACAATGTGTGCTCTTGCCTGTGTCCCCAGAAGTTTCCGGGTGAACGACGCGGTAAACATTCACCGGTTACGGGCGGTTTTCGCCCGACCTTGATCCCATCTGTTTTGAGACTTCGGGAGACAGGGCTTTCCCAAAACCACCGGGCACATGGAATCTCTCTTTGACGAAATCGCCGAGCGCACCTTGCGCTTCATCACGACTGAATAGATCGGCGCTCGGAGAGACACGTAGAGATCCGGTTTCCGTTGCTCCTTGATCTGTTTCATCTGATCCTCGGTGAGTCCCTGTTGTTTGAGTCTTTCTTCCGCGCCCCTTGTCACCGATTCATCCAGTTCCGGCCTGCGGATCGTCTCGAAGAGCTCGACCCGGCTCCGGATCAATGTGGAACTCCCTATGGTCATCATCGGATTGTCCTTGCGCGCCCGAACACCGGTAATATAGGCGGAGACGTTACAAAGAGGTCGGTCCGCACGAGACATGAGGGACGCGGATTCTCGTCCGCAGAAGAGATCGAACGCTTTAGAGAACAGCCAAACGACTCGCACCAGGCGATCATCGACCTCGATGGGACCGGGAGACAGAGGGCCGTGCTGGTTGATCGTTTCGCGTTCACATCGATTGCTCGAACTGCACATCATCCTTGTTTTGTGCACTTTCCCGGCAAAGTCAAGGCTTGCAGCCCCCTCCACAATTCACCCAGTGACGGTGTCGGTCTTGATCGACTGCACTTCATAGAGATTCCGCTCACCTTCGAGGCCCTTCAATCGAACCTGAAACTTGCGTGCGACGACTACTCTGTCAGCAATCGTCCGGTACGTCTGGTCGGATATGACGACCGCGCCTCCTTCCGCGGACGACTGAATACGCTGAGCCTCGTTGACCGCAGAGCCCACTATTCCATAGGAGGCCCTGCTCTCCGATCCAATGTTACCAACAACCACCTCGCCGGTATGAATTCCGACGCCCATTGAAAGGGCCGGCAATCCTTCCTTCTGATTCTCGATTGAAACCGCGTCCACCTCTCGCTGCATCTCCAGCGCCGCCTTTACGGCATCGCTGGCTCTGGACGGGACATCCAACGATATAGCGTTGAAGAATGCGAGCATGCCGTCGCCGTAAAAGTCCACGATGATTCCCTTATGTCGTTCGACGACCGCGATCATCCGGGAAAAGTGTCTGTTCACGACCTTGATCACATCTTCGGGCTTGAGCTTCTCTGCAAGGGGGGTAAATCCGCGCAGATCGGACATCAGGATGGTAACCACGTGTTTTTCACCTCCCAAACGAAGCGCCCCGGGCTTGCTCATCAATTCACGCGCAATCTCCTTGTCCACGTAACGACCGAAGGTGTGCTCGATGAGATCCCGCTGCTTCAGTCCGGCCACCATCTGATTGAAACGGCGCTTCAACTGTCCTATTTCGTCTGACCGGTCCTCGGGAACCTCTGCGGCATAGTCGCCTGCCTCGACTTTTTCTGCGGCCTCCGAGATCTCCCCGATGGATCGGGCTACCGGACGGGTACTGGCCCGTATGAGGAGTCCGATGCCCAAGAGTAGAGGTATTCCCAGCATGAGGTAATTATCCCGGAAGCGCACGACGGGGGCCAACACCACACTCCCCTTGGAGTAAAGGACCAGGAACCAGTCGGTGTTGGGGATCTTGTAGAAGCCCGCGACCAACTCCGGTGGGTATCCTTCCCCAAATACGGTGCCGGAATCTTTCGTCTTCATCTCCTTGAGAACCCTTTTCTCGAGCGGATCACCTGTCGCGCCCATTTTCTTTCGCGTGTACATTGAGGGCAGCGTATGGGCCAAATAGGTCCCATCGGATTTTACGAGACACGCATAGCTCCCATCCCATTGGCCGATCTGCAATATGTGCTTCATGAACGAGTCAAAAGAGACCACCACCTTTACCTCTTTCGCGGGACGTGCTTCCGTCCCTCCAAAAGCCGCCTCAATTGTCAAAAAGTTTCTGGATTCGTCGAGAGAGATTTCGATGGGACCCCGCATCATCATAGAGCCGCGGTGCATTTGGCCCTCGCTCCCTGTTGCGCCTCCCCCCATTGGCATCTGACCTCCCCCCCGATGCATACGCATCATGTGACGCATGTGACGCATCATCATAGGTTCAGGGGTGCGCCTGGGAGCGGGATATGAACCGATTGAGTCCTTTAAGATAAGCGAGGGGTGCTTTGACGGTTCCGTCGTCGATTGCGTGCTGCTCGGGTCCAAGTCTTTGATGTCCACGAAGCGCACCCCTGGTTGATGAGAGAGTCGCTCGGCGAGGAATGCCTGGGTGAGCGTTCCCTGAGGCACCCCCTGGGCCTCAATGATGAGCTTGATGAATTCACGTTTTTCGTCCAGCCTCATCTGTATCTGATGGGCGGTTTTTTCCAGCCTGAGCAGGGCCGATGATTTCCATTGCCGGAGCAAAGACGAGCCCGCGTACAAGAAGGAACTGACTCCGGCAATCAGGAGGATCAAGGTCACCGGCAGCAGAAGAAAAACGAGAAATCGTTTTTGCAAGGAAAATATCATGACAAGCTCCTTCGCATCTTCTCAGACCCTTATGAAAGCTCGGTCCTGTCCAGAGGATACTGCCCCGCGCCTCCCTGCTGAGATCGCTCGCCGGGGCAACGGTACCCATGGCCGAAGAATATCACATGAGTGTCCGACTCGCGTCGGCCTTCGATATGACGACTCCAGACAAAGGAAAGCTCCCGAAAAGTCGGAAGCTTTCTGGAAGATCGATTCCATTGTATGAGTCCAAGAGCGCGTTGGTATCACCATCCCCGGTGATGTCCGTACCCCGGCCCGTGACCGTGTCCA
>JARRRG010000451.1:0-3330 GCA_037380965.1 Deltaproteobacteria bacterium | reverse complement strand
GACGGGGTTGCGGTGGTCCGTCTGGCAGGCGTTGAACGGGCCAGCGGAGAGCGATACGCGAAAGAGGCCTATGAGTTCCGCAAGTGGATCGATGAAGTGAGAAAAACCGAGTTCCTGAAAGGATGGCTTCGCGTCCTGGAAGATCGCTCCAAGGTCACCATAAATGAAAAATTCCTCTAGCACATTCACGTGTTGATCGGACAATCCGAACGTTCGCTGGACTGAGCTGGAGAAGTAAAGCAGCCCGGCGCGCAGGCGCCTGCGACGTCAGACAGAAGTGAGCACTCGTACGAGGGACATTCGGGCCGGATCTCTTCGACTCGCCCGATCGATTTTCGCACTCTTGGACACCTGACGAATCCTCTCTTACCGCGCGTGCCCCCCAGGAGGAAATGATCCGGCTGCAGGACCCGACAAAGGGGCCTCGTCCGCCGCATCCCGATCGAGGTTACCGTGATGGTTTCGGTGGAGGAAACAGAGAACACGATCGCGCGCGAAAAGTCACCGGTACCTATTGGGAAAGGATCGGAAACCGCTTGACATAGGAGTCCGTCGTTGGTAACTTTTTTGTTGAGCGGGCATAGCTCAGTCGGTAGAGTGCAAGCTTCCCAAGCTTGATGTCGCGGGTTCGAACCCCGTTGCCCGCTCCAAAGAGTGGTTCAGGCCACCCGGGTCACCAGTCCCGGGTTTTTTATTCATTTTCGTATCACTGGGAGAACACGCTTGGCCTGGATCTCGGAGCGCAAGAGCTATGGACAGAGAGCTGAGTACGAGATTGTGGGCTCTCATCGAGCCCATACTTGAACCGGAACGGATAGAGCTTGTTGATCTTGAATTCAAGCCGGAACGAGGAAAGTGGATCTTGAGGATTTACATCGATGCTCCCGGTGGAGTGAACCTCGGCGATTGTGAACTCGTGAGCCGACAGGTGGGTGCTCTGCTGGATATCGAAGATCCCATCGACCATGCCTATCATCTGGAAGTCTCATCACCAGGCATCAATAGAGTCCTCAGGAAGGAGAAAGATTTCAACCTCTTTGCCGGCTCGCCCGTTAGGATCAAAACTCGTCGGAAGCTTAATGGTAGAAGGAATTTTCACGGCGTGCTCAGAGGAATGGAGGATGCAATGATCGTGTTGGAAGTGGATGGACAACGAGTGGAGATCGCCCCGGAAGATGTTGAGAAAGCCCGACTGGACCTTCCGGAATCAGAGCTGTTCCGCCGAGATTTGCAGAGACGAGCCGTGACAACGGGAGATTGACGATGGCAATAAACCTGAACCGAATGGTTGACCAAGTCGCGAAAGAGAAGGGAATATCACGTGATACCCTTGTTGAGGCTTTAGAGGCCGCTCTTATTTCCGCCGCTCGAAAGAAGTTCGGCAACCGGGTCGAACTGGAAGCCCAGTACAGCGAGGAAACCGGGGAAGTGGAAGTCTTCCTCTTCAAGGACGTGGTCGATCAGGTGGCGGATTCCACTACTGAAATCGATCTCGCAACTGCACGGGCGGAACTCGACCCCGAGGCCGAGATCGGTGACCAGCTCGGTGTGAAAATGGAAACGGAATCCTTCGGGCGCATCGCGGCTCAAACAGCCAAGCAGGTAATCATACAAAAGGTGAAGGATGCGGAGCGCGAGAACATCTACGCGGAATACAAAGACCGTAAGGGCGATATCGTTACCGGAATGGTTCAGCGCTTCGAAAAACGTAACCTCATCGTCAACCTGGGGCGGGGTGAAGCAATCCTCCCGTACGGCGAGCAGATTCCTCGCGAAAATTACCGGCAAGGGGATCGGATCAGGGCTCTCATTCTCGACGTGAGGCGCACCCAGAAGGACCCGCAAATACTCCTTTCCCGCTCCAATCCCTTGTTCCTCGTCAAGCTGTTTGAGCAAGAGGTTCCGGAAATCGCCGAGGGCATCGTTCGCATCATGTGCGCAGCCAGGGAGCCCGGCCAGAGGGCAAAGATCGGGGTTCGTTCCACTGACGCGGATGTGGATCCGGTTGGCGCGTGCGTGGGCATGAAGGGCTCGAGGGTCCAGGCGGTGGTCCAGGAGCTCAGAGGAGAAAAGATCGACATCATTCCCTGGAACGATGATCCGGCCCATTTCGTCTGCAACGCGTTGCAACCCGCAGAAATATCGAAGGTTATCATCGACCAGGATGTGAGCACTATGGAAGTCATTGTAGCCGACGATCAACTGTCACTGGCCATCGGCAAGAGAGGACAGAACGTACGGCTGGCAGCCAAGCTCACCGGATGGAAGATCGACGTAAGGAGCGAGTCCAAGGAAGAGAAGATTACCGGCGAATCCTTCGAGCGTCTCATGTCCATCGACAGTATGGATGAGGATACGGCGACCATACTCTTCGACAACGGATACCGTACACCTGAAGATATTGCCAAGGCCACACTCGCCGAGCTGTCGAGCTTCATGGGAATCACTGAAGAAAAAGGTCTCAGCCTCATCCACGGCGCACTGCGCTACCTGGCTAATCCGCCGGAAGCCGAAGTCGAGGAAGAGGCCGAGCCCGAGACTGACGAGGCGCACGATGAGGTTGAAGCCGCCGAAGCCGAGGCAACCGAGACCGCCGAGGACGAGGCAGAAGCAAGTGAAGATTCCGCTGAGGATGAAACTGCTCCGCTCGCGGTAGAGGAGCCCGTAGAAAGCCGACCGTCAGCATGAAAAGAGGCCATGTGCCGATACGACAGTGCATAGCATGCCGCAGCCGGCATCCCAAGACCGAGTTGATCCGTTTCCAGGTTCGCGGAGACGGGGCTGAAATGTCGCTGACTGGAGGCGAGACTTCGGGACGAGGATGCTATCTGTGCTGCCGAGAGCAATGCATAGAACGCGGTCTGAAAAAGGAACGCTTGGCAAGGGCGCTCCGCCGGGACATTGTTTATCTCCCCTCTCAGGAGGAAGTTTTAGCAAGGCTCGTATAAAAGGGGTAAGCTGAATGACCATGTTGACCGTTGACGACCTGGCCCGGGACTTGAAGGTCAGAAACGAAGATCTGCTCAAAGAACTCGTCACTATGGGCTATGACGTGCAGGGACCCGAAAGTCCACTGGAGACAGATGATCCGGTGGCGCTGCGAGATCAACTTGTGACGGTCCTCCCGCAGCGAGAGGTCATCGAGAAGCGCATCAAGCCCACCGTGATCAGGCGCCGGGTGAAGAAGAAGCCTCCCGAGAGGGTGGCGAAGACCGAAGAGCCGAGCGCGGCAGAGCCCGAAACCGTCCCGGAGCCGCCTCCACCTCCGGAAGAAAAACCTGCGCCCGCGGAGAAGGCCGAAGCCAAGACCAAGCCGGCAGCCAAGAAGCC
>JARRRG010000450.1:0-3333 GCA_037380965.1 Deltaproteobacteria bacterium | reverse complement strand
GGCTGCCTTCTCATCGATACCGGTGGGGTGGTGAATTTCACCGACAAGCAATTGACCGCGCCCAATACGTACACGTATACATTGGACTCCGCGCTCTCGCTACCCGATTTCTCAGGCGGTCCGAATTATGCCCCTGCCATCTGTTATAAGCTCCAACAGCGAGACGCCTCCAAGCCATATAACGCGAGCACTAATCCTTATACGAAGCTGACGCGGAATGGGGAGGTCATCCTGGGTGGAGAGCCGCAGTTTGAGGTGAACGATTTTCGAGTACGAGCGATGTTCTATGAATCAGGGGATGTCTGGTCACCTGACTGCGGTGGGGAGCCGAATTGCATTGCTTCACTCAATTTTGTGAACGCTTCGTCTAATTCAAAAATGGCAAACCTCAGGGTGGTGGAAATCACGGTGGTATATCGCCTCAGCCAGCAGAGGATGATCAGAGACACGACGACGAACGCACCGCCGACGGAGCAATGGACACGAGACTATAAGAGGACAATACGGGTGTCTCCCCGCGTGGTGGTGTTGAGCAAGTATTAGTCCTCCTAACGGAAGCCAAAGAAGGATTACGGAGATGATCGATAACAGAGGAAGCGCGGTTGCACTCGTACTGTTGATTCTGGCTGTCGTAAGCTTGGCCGGCGTAGCCCTCATGACCCAATCGCGTCTGGACATTCGGCTTACATCGTCAATCAAGAATTATGACAAAATGTTCAGCCTCGCGGATGGCGGATCGACCATATCGTTTCAGGACCTGCTCTCCCACAACCGGGAATTGCAGTATCCGAACAACAATACGCTCGCCCTCTATACCAGTCAGCCGGTCACGGGAGTGCCTGAAGCCGGAAAATACTCATCAAAGCTGATACTTAACGGATACAGCACCAGCCCACAGGACTCGGCCGGATGGGATGTGTCCCAGTATTATCCCGAATTTTGGATCGGGAGAGGTAAGGGGAAGAGAAACATCTTCGGCGGCGCGGAGTCCACGGTAGATTCCTCGGTGAAAAAAATGAATAAGAGGGAGTGACCGAGATCATTTCCGACCGTCGTGCCGGGGCAACATGATTGGCCCGACTCCGCTCAATCTATCCAGCGCACGAAATCCTTTAATTCCACCCTGGAGGACCTGAATTCATTTATTGGGGCCGCGTCGTCCGCAATTCCCAGTGCCACCGAGATTACCAGCCGCTTCGACTCCGGGATGTTCAGGTGATCCTTGATGTAATCCTCGTACGATGTGACAAGCCCTATCGGACATGAGCCGAGCCCTCTTCCCGCCGAGGCCAGCACAAGATATGCGACAAAAGCTCCCACATCCGTCATTCGTTCCGGAGGGAACGACTCATCGAGAAATATAAGGGCCACCGCGGGGGCACCGTAGAAGTCGAGGCTCCCCTCATTGATGTAGGTTTTGAAGTCGGTGCCCATGCGTTCGATCAGAGGAGTCATTCCGTCAGCGCATTCTCTGCTTCGCTGAATGAATCGCTCAGGTATGGGCTTGGTCGCTCCGGGTCCGCAAGTTACTTGGAGCTCCTTGTAGGAACGCAGGAGTCTTCGAGACAGCCTCTTCCTCTCCTCGCCCATGACAAGGTGAACCTCCCACGGCTGAAGGTTGATGGCAGACGGCGCGCGAGACGCATCGGCGAGTACCTGCTCCACCAGCTCCCTGGAAATTGGCTCGTCTCTAAACGCGCGAGTGCTTTTCCTGATTCGGATAGCCTCAAGGACGTTCATCTGCTCCTCCTTCATCGTGACCCGCACTGATTCTCGAAAATATTGTCGGGTTGAGAACTCATTTCCGTCGTGCATTCTTCGATGCCTCGGTAAAACAACCGATCAACGTTTCTGTCCGAATACCTCCGTGGCTTCGCCCCGGATCGCCCGAGAGCTCCTCGGCAGCGCTGCGATCCGATTGGATGTGGACGGGAGACTCTCTCTCCTCCACCCCACCCCATTCTGGATGCAGCTATGAGATTGAGCATGGCTGGCGAACGCGCATTCCGAGAGAATTTTTGGGAATCGCTTTAACCCCTTGTGCCTGCTCATTGCTCCGTGCGCACCCGCGCAGGCTGGGGCCGCGGCCATCGGATTTTGCCACGTCTGACTATAAACCGATTCTCCTTCGTCCTCAAGGAGTGAGGCTCCACTTGTTCTGTGCGCGGGGTTGGGTCGATCCCTTGCCAGGTACGGAGAAAGCAGGTATAGATCACCGGATGAGAGGTAGGCTCGTGTTCAATCAGGTTGTTACAGGGGAACACGAGAGAAGGAGTTTCGAGGTGAAAAACCGATTTTTCCTCATCTGGGTTGTCGGAGTCCTGGTGCTCTGTGGAGCTCAAAGGATGTGGGGAGGCCAGTTTGAGGACTTATTTCGGGCTGGACTGGACGCGGAAGCCGCGGGAAATTTGGACGACGCGATCAAGCACTTTTCTCGGGTCGTTCAACTGCAGCCCCAGTCAGCAAGAGCCTGGGCAAAGCGGGGAGAAATTTATCTGAAAAAAGGAGACCTTCAGTCCGCTGTCAAGGATTTGACCAAGGCTGTAAGACTCGACCCTGCATACGCCGCAGCCTTCACACGTCTCGGTTTTGCTTACAACGCGCTCAACCAGTTCGACAGAGCGGTGGAGGCCCTGAGTGTGGCCGTCAAACTTGACCCCTCCTCCGCCGAGGCACTCAACACGAGAGGGTTCGCTTACAATGGCCTAAATGACTATGACGCGGCCCTCCGGGACTTCGACAAAGCTATACGGCTCAACCCCAAAGACGCGCGATTCTATAACAACCGGGGGTTTGCCCTGAGTGGAAAGCGGGAGTACGAACGTGCCATCCAGGACTTCGACCGGGCCATCAAGCTGAATCCCAGCCAGGCCATGTACTACAACAACCGCGGGGTGGCGCTCCTGAGGAAGAGAGATTTTGATCGAGCCATCAAAGACTTCGACAAGGCCATCGAAATGAACTCGAGATTCTGGTCGGCCTATCAGAATCGCGGCATGGCGTACAGTGGCAAGGGGCTCCACGACAAGGCCGTGGAAGAGTTTAGCAAGGTCATTGAAGCTAATCCGGACTCGTCTCTTCTCTACAAGGATCGGGGCACCGCGTATCGGAGGCTGGGCGATTACGAATCCGCCATCAAAGATTTCGACAAAGCGATTGCGCTGGACAAGAAGTTCGCGCCGGCCTACGCCGGACTGGGCCTGGTGTATGCTCTCGCAGAGAAGCCGTATCGAGATCCGCGCAAGGCGCTGAGGTTCGCGGAAAAAGCGGTGAAGCTCTCCGGAGGGAAAAGCCCGGACATGATCCAAAACCTAGCCCGCGTACAGCACGCCC
>JARRRG010000449.1:0-3333 GCA_037380965.1 Deltaproteobacteria bacterium | reverse complement strand
GTTTCACGTCGAGACCCGACCTCCTGTAACGCCATCCCGCTTGAATCGACCGCGTCTTTCGGTCGATGATCCCTTGACCGGAAGCCGCAGACTCCTCTTACTCGCGGCATCATGACTCTGTCAGTTTAGGCATGTGCTCGATCCCCCTCTGATCAGGTCCGTCGGAGGGACCGCTGAACCAAAGCTCTGTCCCGGCAATCATGTTTGAAGATAAGGGACCGCGGATGACATTCAATATTTACTATTATAACATCACCAAGGCCCCATCGAATCGAAAACTTCATCTTGCCAGAAGCTTGGAAAACTCATTCATATCCTTGATCTCCTCGAGGCCGGTCAATGCTCCCATAAGTTGGCGCTTCTTCTCTTCGGACAAGACGTTGTCGGGAACAAGGGCATTGAACTTCGCGAGAAGCTCTTCCCAGGACAGCCGGTTCTTGGGGTCGCCCTTGGCGTATTTGATCTCACTCGTGAACTCCTGACCGTCAGCCATGGTTATGGTCACTCGGGCCGGCCATGCTTCCGGGAAGAACCGGTCGCACTCCGGGTCATGCCTGATCGTCGTCTTCTCCAACAAATCCCGCACGTCCTGCCGCTGGATTGCAGCTTCGCTAAATTCTTCGAGAAAGGCTTTTCTTTCCAGGCACGCCACGGCCACACTGTACGGCGCGCTGAACTGGGCGTCAACCACCGTCTGGGGGTTGAATTTCACTTCCGCAGGCTGGCCTACGATATCGTAGCCGGTCTTGGACAAATCGATCTCGATCGACTGAATGTCCTCCGCGTGAACGTCATGTTTCACGCAAATGTTCAGCGCAGCGTCTATGGGCGTCTGGTTGAAACGACAGCACGCGTGCGGTTTGAAGCTGATGTTTTCGATTTCGAACCCTTCGCCCTTGAGCAGTTCCTCGGGCGCGGGGTTATCGCAATACGCGCGGAAAAAGCCGCGCGGCCCTTCGAAAATACCTTTGGGACCGGTATATCCTTTGGCGGCCAGGGTGGCCGCGGCCACGCCGGAGGAGGAAGCCAGCCCCGGCTGAAGCCTCTTGGTCAGGCTGCCATCGCTGTAGCATTCGAGGTTGCCGGCCACAGAACTACCGACGATGCCCAGGGCATTGGCCGTCTGGTCCACGGTCAGGCCCATCATCTTGGACGCGGTCATGGCCGCGGCGAACATGCCGCAGGTGGCGGTGGGATGGAGACCCTTGGCCAGATGAGTCTCCGGGTTGGCCGCTTTGCCCGCTTTGATGTGGACGTCATAGCCGGCCGCAATGGCAGCCAGCATGTCCCGGCCTCCCAGCTTGAGTTTTTCCGCCAGAGCCAGCGCGACCGGAATGACGATGACGCCCACGTGCAGGACCGCCTCGCTACTGGTGTCGTCCAGTTCGGGACCGTGACCGGAAGTGCTGTTGGCCAGGCAGGCTCCGGGCGCCACGAGCTTGTTCTGCGTGCCGATTATCGTGCAGGGCCCGGTCGCGTAGTGCTCGAGGGCATACTCTCGCACGATTCGGCTGGAACTGAAGGGCAGGCCCGCGTAAATACAGCTCAGGCAGTCCAGGATACACTCCTTGGCCTTGCTCACCGTGCCCGGACCCAGGTCCTGGTAGTCCAACTTTGAATATTTCTCCGCCAAGAGAACAGCGTATTTCATCTCTGTTCCTCCTGTATCAGGATGGAAGCCTTCGTCCCGCGGCAGCCGGTGTCACTCGTACTTGAGAGCCAGGATCTTCACCGGGCTTTTCGCGGTGCAACGCAACTGATGGCTGACATCCGGCTCGATTTCCAGATAAGAGCCGGCCGGAACGGTCAGCGTTCGCTCGCCCACGTCCACTTCCAACTCACCCTCGAGCACCACGAAGAGATGGATGTCGGAGTGGGAATGAGGCGGGACAGGTCCGGTGCCGCCCGGTTCGATGTCGAGAATCCTGAGCGTTGTTTTTTTGTCCGCGCTCGTGTACAGCGAGCGGGCAAGAAAACCCTCGTGGCCGCTCACTTTGTCAGCAGGTATTTCATCCACTTTTCTTAACACGTTGAGTATCTGCCCTTTCTTGGTCTGTGCCGGGTTCGGCCCGGTTTCTCAGTTGGCCTTCCCGTGGTCGAGGTGAAGTTACAGGGAAAAGGCTACACGATATCCTTCACTGACTGCCTGGAGAGCGTTGCGCGGGAAGACGCAATCGCCGATGCTATGAATCGTGAACGGCGACGCGGGGGCCCGTTCCCCCAATTCCCTTTTCAGGGAATCGTTCGGATCATAGCCCACCGCGATGACATAGGAGCCATGGGGGCCTAATAAGTGCGTTTCCGTGTGGCTTGCGGATTTGGCTCTCAGCGAGCATTCCTCGCATCCGAGCACTTCGCAATCCGTGTGGACGGTAACATTGAGCTCCGCGAGCTTATCCTTCCAGAATGCTCTATTGATCGGCCCCATGTCGAGTCCGGTATCGGAGAGCATCTCAACCACCTCAACTTCATGCCCCATAGCCGCCAAGAGACACGCCACTTCCACCCCCACCATGCCGCCGCCGATCACGCAGACCGGGCTGACGAGATATCCGATTTGACCGGATAGGACCTCTTCGGCGATCAGCATGGGCGCTCCTCCGGCGTCGAAGTCGCAGAGTTCCTTGGGCGTCCCACCCGTAGCCAGGAGCAGGACATCAGGGCTGTAATCGAGTATCGCGTCCACCGTGCCGTCTGTCTCCAGCTTCACACGCACGTTCAGCCGTTCGAGTTGGCGCACGAGATAGTCCACGACCTCTCCGAATTCCGTTTTCCAGGGGCTCGCCGTGGCCAGGTTGACGTTGCCGCCCAGACGTCGCGTCTTTTCCCACAGCTCGACGTCGTGGCCCCGCAGCACGGCCACTCGAGCGGCTTCCATTCCACCTACGCCGCCACCGATAATGAGCACCTTCTTTTTCTCTTCCGCGGGCGACAGCGCAAGCTCCCGCTCATGGCCTACAGTGGGGTTGTGAAGGCACGTGATTTGACGATCCAGGAAAAGATATTCAATACAGCCCTGGTTACAAGCTATGCAGGGCCTGATCTGGTCTTCTTCACCGGCTTCCGCCTTCCTCGCCCAGTGAGCATCCGCGATCATGCCCCGTCCCACCGCGACCATGTCCGCCTGGCCTGCGGCAAGAATGGACTCCGCGACTTCCGGCCTCTTGATCCGCCCCACGGCAATGACCGGAACACTGACCGCTTCCCTTATTTCTGCGGCCAGGTATGCATAGCAGCCCTGCGGCGTTGACATGAGGGGGATGGTGCGCCTTACCGTTTGGGGCGTCTGATTGCTTCCCGCGGACACGTGCAGGACGTCAACGAACTCGGAAA
>JARRRG010000448.1:0-4348 GCA_037380965.1 Deltaproteobacteria bacterium | reverse complement strand
GCCTCCGTACTCGGATGCGAATTGCCATGCTTTTCGGTTGCTAGCGAACGGTATCAACTCGTAACCCATGCGCCCCTTTACGGAGCTTCCGAGCACCAGGAAGGCTTTTTCCACCTCAATCATCATCTTGCTGACGAAATCAGTCACGTATTGGTGTTTCATGTCGGCTATATCCACTCCGTACTTTGAAGGAATAGAATTGTAGACAAAGAGGCAGCGAGCACCGTCAAAACCCACAACCGTCCCATCTTTGAAAACCGTTGCGGCAATGCCCGCAAATCCAACCAGTCGGCCCTTTCGGTAGCTCAAGGTGACCCCTTGCTCTTCCGGTCCTCCGACAATCATTCCGCACACAGGGCATTTTTTGCCCAAGTCGACCTGGTGGCCGTCGGGAAGATCCAGCAACTCCGAAGCGCCGGATGGCAGGGGCATGACGGTTATCACGATGACCAGCGCTGCGTAGGCCGCACGCATGATGTTGTCATTATTTTTGAGGGCCATTTGCTTGCTCCTCTCCTCCCGGTCGAGCATCAGCTTTGTGCACGACCCTGAATCCTACCGAAACAGAGGCATCAGAAGGGCTCCGCTCGGGACCGCGTATCAATGTCGGTCCCAGCAACCAGGTCCCATCAAGTCCTCCGAGAATGACGTATCCGGGTCCCCCGCTTTGTTTCGTACTTCGCCCGGGGCTTGGCAATCCCCATTCGCCTACGTTGGCGCGAAGCCCTCGGATACCGTACTCATTCCGTGGATAGCGAAAGACACTGTGCGGGATCCGGGAACCTCCCAGCCCCCGGGTCGAACCATGATCTCCAACCGTATCGAGAACACCGTATACGTCCACCAGTCCCTCCACCTCCTGTTCCAGGTCTGTCTGCTGCTGAGAGGCTTTCGAGCCATGTTTGAGAAGCCTGCCTGAAGTAGCTTCGCCCACATCGGCGGCCGCATACCACTGGAATTCGGTGGGGAGATGCCCATCATAAAATCGTGCGTACGCAGAAGCGCCGTACGGTGTTACCTTGACTACCGGGTAAGACGCGTATCGAGGCTCTTTCACCAGGAACCGACCATTTTCATAAGCGAGAGGCTCGTAACCTCCAAATACCGGTCCGAGCATAAGCCAGGTGTGGCCGTTGCTCTTGACGGCTCCATTTTCCACAGAGACCCTGCTCGAAACCTTGTTCAGGAAGCTCACGTACTGCGCGTGGGTGATCTCGGTTTCCCCCATGTAAAAGGGAGCGACGCGAATGGAAGTGCCGGACGTCGAGCCGGAGAGATCGGGCAGGCTGAACTCGCCGCCGGGAACATATCGCAACGCGGATCCGTCCTTGCCAATGACAGCGGGATGAGGCCGGGGAGTTTGGCCCTGTACGGATTCAGGGACTTCCCGCGTACGCGTGGTCATTTCACTCGTTGCGCCGGCCACGCGAGCTCCACCCTGCTGCTCCTCCCTGACCATGATGACGTGATGCACGAGATTAGAAATGACAATCAATGCGATGACGAGGACGATCGCTATGATGCCGATGATTTTTTGACTGCGGTTCGGACGTGGGAGCGCGACCCCCATGACGTGAAACTTGGACGTGTCAAAGTCCTCCAAGAGTTTCTCGAGGGACTCTCGAAGCTCTTTCACCGATGATGTTCTCCGTTCCTTGTCCTCTGCAGTAGCCGCTCGAATCAGGCTGTCCAGCCTTTTCAGGAAGGGAGTGTCAGGATTGTCCAACAACACACATTTAAAGGGGCGGGCGGTCTGCTTGTCCATCTTCCCGCACACGGCCTCGTACAGAATCTTGCCTAATGCATAGATGTCCCCCCGCACGTCGGTTTCCCCGAGGTCCATGAATTGTTCTTCCGCCATGTATTGGATGGTCCCCTCAACGTGATGACTCCTGGTGAGCTGTTGCCACTGGACTCCGCCCGCTATACCGAAATCGGTTATCTTCGGAGTCACCCCTTCCAGGAGAACATTCTCCGGTTTGATGTCACGGTGAACAATTCCCAGGTTGTGGATCGCCTCAACTCCCTCAAGAACCGGAAGAAAGTAATTTCGAACCCATTCTTGAGCCTCCCGATCCCTCGACCCAAACCCCTCTTGCGGCATCGTTGAGCGGAGCGTCGGCCCGGGCACATATTCCATCACCACGTACTGGACTGACTGTTCGCCCTCGTTGGTGGGCACCACAGCGGAATCCTGATCGTAGATCTGTACGATGTAGGGATGGCGTATGCGGGCCATGGCCATGGCCTCGCGGTGGAATCGCTGAAGCTCGGTCTCGATTTCCTCTTCATCACCGTCGAGCTCGGCAAGAAATTCAGGCGAAATCGTCTTCACGACCACTTCCCGGTCAAGATTCGTCTGCCGGGCGCGATAGACTTCACCGCGACCGCCCGTGGCGATGTGTTCGAGGATCTCCCACTTGTCATTCAGGATGACCCCGTCACTCAACAGAGGTTTCTTCGTTGCCGCAGCCATCGAGAATGTGCGCTCCTATTCCGCCATGGTACTCGAGCCAGGGGCCGCCGCATGACTTCTCCTACTCATATATACCCTTCAGACGGAGAGTAATCGCGGACGAGACCGGAGACAGACAGTCTCGACCCCCTGGGAACGGGCAATTCGACTTGCTTCGGATCGCTCGTTGAGGAGACGGGTCTTCCTGCCCGCGGCCTATCGGATGATTCCGTCGAGGTTGGCGCCGGACACATCGGCATCGTCAAGCTGAGTGCCCACAAGCTTCGCGCCGGAGAGATTAGCCCCTGTCAGATCCGCGCCCTCCAGCTCAACCGCAGTCATATCGGCGAAGGCGAAATTCGCTCCGAGGAGGCGAGCACCGGAGAGATCGGCATAGGAGAGATCCGCTTTTGATAAATTGGCTCCCTTAAGGCTTGCCCCGGATAGCAGGGCTCCGGCCAGTTCCGCGCCCGTCAGGTCAGCGCCGGAAAGGTCCGCCCGGGATAGATCGGCCGCAGTTATGGCCGCGTCCACAAGCTTCGTGCCGCACAGAGAGCTGCCGGAGAGATTGGCAAAGGGGAGAAGCGCCTGGGAAAGATCAGCGCCTGACAAGAGCGCCGCCTCGACCAGCCGGGAACAGGCGAGGCTTGCTCCCAACAAATTCGCCTCGAAGAGATCGGCATTCGAGAGGTCGTCTCTGATCAACTTGGCCACCGTGAGATGCGCTCTGTCAAGGCACGCGCCACAGAGAACCGCTCGCGAGAGATCTGCAGAATTGAGCCTCGCATTCGACAGCACGATGTTGGACAAATCTGCGCCGGCCAACTGCGCAAAGGTGAGATCCGCACCGGATCGAACCGCGGACGCCATCAATGCCTTGATGGAATCTGCTTCTCCGGAGAACAAGCACTCGTGGGAAACTGCGCTCCTGATTTCAAGCCTGGTCGACAGGGCCAGTCTCCATGTGGTGTTGAGTGCTCAAAATATGTGATGCGAGATGTCCGCAGAACAGATGTGTCCACCCTGGAATCATGGGCGATGAGCATGAGCGGTGCAAGGACTCGCCCGGCCTGCATCGGGGAAACTTGAGTACCGATGTCAAGTTAGTGACTTCTTATTACACCCACTTGTCCAACTCGTCCACTGTTTTCCGAACCAGCCGCGCGCTCGCGGTCAAGTCCACCTCTTCTTGCTCGTCCAATGGCAGGGGAAATGTTGCCAGAACGCCCTCTCCACCGACCAGCCGGGGCAATGATACGGATACGTTGGAGACACCGGCCACATGGGGCGTCGGGGTGGAAACGGTGAGGATGGATCGTTGATCGTGGAGGACCACGTCGGTGATTCGTGCCACGGCACTCCCAATGCCGTAGTACGTGGCGCCTTTACCCTCGATGATCGAATAGGCCGCGTTTCTCACCCTGTCGTCGATACGCTGCCGGACACCCTCATCAAAGTCGATCCGGTGCCGAGAGCAAAATTCGTCCAAATGCATGCCGCCTACGGTGGCGAGAGACCAGGTCAGCACTTCGGAATCGCCATGTTCACCGATCACATGCGCGTGAACATGACGGGGGTCAACCCCGAGGCATTCTCCGAGAAGCGCCCGAAACCGGGCCGTATCGAGCGTGGTCCCTGTTCCTATCACTTTGGCCTCGGGAAGACCTCGACGGGACGCAAAGCTCGCGTCGATATGCGTCATCACGTCGACCGGGTTGGTAGCCACGACCAGAATCGCATGCGACGTGTTTTCGAGAACGCTCGGCACGACCTCTTCGAAAACCTGCGCATTTCTTCTGAGGAGCTCAAGCCTCGTCTCCCCCGGCTTCTGCCCGACGCCCGCGCTGAGCACCACGGCCCGGCTGCCTCGCAGGTCCGAGTAATCGCCGCATC
>JARRRG010000447.1:0-5078 GCA_037380965.1 Deltaproteobacteria bacterium | reverse complement strand
ACAAGTCCTTTTTGAAGGTCCGCGATCTCTTTTTCAATTCTCGTCTCTATGCCCATGTTCTCCACCTGCGCCCGCAACCTGCACGAGAACCTGTCCTCTCACGTGCATCCCCATTCATCAGCCCACGGGGTGGATTCCCCCGTCAGCAAGGCGACATGCGGGGAAGGCACACAGCCGGACGCTCCTCATGATTGAACGAGATCATGCACCATTACTGAGCGGACACGGCTTTTTTCCTCTTCAACATAAATACGCGAAACTTGCAAGTCAATGATAACCGGGGCAGGGGCGAGGGAGGTTCGTACAGAGGGAAGGATGCGCGGTCCGAGAATACGGGAGGAGGGACGGTTCGCGAACCGCACCTCCTCCGCGACGGTTTTCATAGGCCTTTTTCGCGACGGTCAGGGAGAGAACCACCCCTCCTAGGCCGCTTTCTCATGACGTTCCAGCAATTCTTCCCATCTCTCATCCGTGAATCGCTGAAGCTCGTCGATTTGTTCCGGTGTGATCTTTCGAAAACGGTTCTGAGCCTTGACGTACTCCTCAACGGTTTTCGTGCGGCCTTTCTTCGCGACGGTCAGGGAGCGTGACGTGAGGCGAAGCTTTCCCTCCCGGATCTCGAACAGAACATGGACGCCCGCGTCCACCGCGAGCTTGCCCATCTTGACGAGATCCTTGTTGGGGAATCCCCATCCAGGCGGACAGGGCGCGTGCACCTCCATGTAGCGGGGACCGTGAATGTCCTTTGCCATCCGTACCTTGTCGTACAGATCGAGAGGAAAGGAAGGTGACGCGGTGGCGATGTACGGGATACGGTGCGCCTCCACGATTCCGATCATGTCTTTTTTCTGCTGGAGCTTGGTCAGGATCGGGGTGGTGGTTGTCACTACGCCCACCGGGCTCGCACTCGACCGCTGGGTCCCGGTGTTCATGTATCCTCTACCGCTGGGTCCCGGTGTTCATGTATCCCTCATTGTCATAGCTGATGTAGAAGAAATCCGTGCCCCTCTCGAAGGCTCCGGACAGTGCTTGAATCCCGATGACATACGTTCCGCCGTCTCCGGCAAAGGCCACGACCGTGTAGCCTTGCTTGCCGGTGGCCTTCAGACCCGCGACGATTCCCGAGGCTGACGCGCCCGTTGAAGGGAACGTCGTGTTGATACAGAGCACCTTCGCCGGTGTAATCGGATAGACGCCATGGAGCACGGTCATACAACTCGCCGGCACTGCAACGATGGTTTTTCCTGGATCCAGGGCCTTCAACGTGTGGCGATACGTGAGCATCAACCCGCAGGCTGCACACGAGCGGGTCCCGGGTAGCACATACTCTTCTATGGGTAAGTCTCTTGCTGCTTTAGTGGCCATCATGAGTTCCTATCTCTCTCTATGGATGTCTTGAGACACCACTCCCGCGGTATGGAAACCATCCGCGATCCGATCAGGGGGGTCGCCCCGATCAGGAAGTGTTCGGTATTATGGCGTCCAATTGTGCGGCTGAGTCCGTCTCTTCTCGCACAACTCTTCGACGCTGCTCCGGCCCGTACGGGGTCACGGCCCCGAGTAGTCCCGCGGAAGGAACGGGAATTGTCGGGCCGAGCGGATATCCTATACCAGAGTCTTCGAGTCCCTGTCATCCTCGAACGTCCAGCCACGCGTACGTCGGCTCATTGAGGATCGCGTCGGTTGCGGACCGGGCAATCAGCTCGGGTCGTACGTCCCTCCCCCCGACCGGGCAATCAGCTCGGGTCGCACGTCCCTCCCCCCGAGACCGGCGACAAACGAGGAAAAACGCGGTCTCAGGTTTGCGTCAAAGAGGGCTGCTTTCAGATCCATGGCGAGCGCGCCTCCGAATCCGTAGCTGATATCCTTTTCGAACACGCTCACCGTCTCGACCCGCTCGAGGGAACGGGTGAGCGCCTCTGCCGGGAACGGGCGATAGGCCCGGACGCCAAGAACTCCGGCTCGCAGACCCTGCTGCCTCATAAGATCCGCGGCCAGGGTGCTCTCCGAGGCAAGGGACCCCATGCTGATCAGAGCATGTTCCGCGTCCTCCATGCGATACTCCCACGTCACACCGCCCCACCCGCGACCGAAGACCTGCTCAAACTCCTTGTCCGTTTCCGTGATGGTCTCGAGGGACGCGACCAGGTCCTGCTGGAGACGATAACGCAGATCCATGTATCCCGGCATGAGATCGCCGTCCGCGTCTTGCCGAGGCTCGCTGAGGATCAATGGATTCACATTCCCGAATGGCTCAGTGGACATGTCGGACGCCGCGCTCAACCGCGGCAGGAAACGATCCACCTCCTCCTGGAGTGGCACCGACACGGGAGTGCTGATGTGGGAAAGCACAAAGCCGTCATAACAGACCATCACGGGAATCATGACCTGCTCGGCGATCCGATACCCCTGGATGATTGTGTCGGTAACCTCCTGGCTGTTACGGCAGTAGAGCTGAATCCATCCCGTGTCCCGCTGAGCAACGGAGTCCTGCTGGTCGTTGAGGATGGTCCATGGAGCACCCACTCCCCGATTCACACACGCCATTACCACCGGCACCCTGCTTCCGGCTGCCCAATGAAGCATCTCGTGCATGTAGAGCAGTCCGTTGGCGCTTGTGGCAGTGAAAACCCGTGCGCCCATCTGGGAGGCTCCGACCACGGAAGCCATGGCTGAATGCTCGCTCTCGACCGTGAGGTATTCGGCCTTGAGATCGCCTCGCTCCACCATGGCCGCCAGCGCTTCCGTCACCGGGGTCTGAGGAGTTATCGGATACGCGGCAATCACCTGCACCCTGCACAGGGACACAGCGATCGCCGTAGCCTCGTTCGCGGTAATGATCCTCACATCCGTCATAGAACATTCCTTACCTGAGATATTTTCGAATGGTCACATCTCCAGGGCCGGCCGGCAAGACCGCCCGAAGAACCGGCTGCCGCGCGATAGCTCCTCGCGGCGCGGAGCCGACCGCTCTCCTCCACCGCATCCATCGTGAGACGGACCGGGGAATGAGCTCCCGCGGCCGCGCCTATGGGTTTCGGCCTTCAGCCATGGTTATGGCCTTGCGCGGGCACTCCTCCGCGCAGACACCGCACCCCTTGCAATATTCAAGGTCCACTTCCAGGGGAAACTCCCTGGTGATGACCCCGTCGGGACAGTACAGCCAGCAGAGGAGACACGTGTCCTTGCCGGTGCACTTGTCGTGGTCGATCACCGGAGTATGGGATCTCCAGTCCCCGGTTCTGCCCGCTTCACCGGGCGCCGGTTTCGATCGTGCTACTACCGTTTCTCGAATTTTATCCGCCATAGCATCCTCGCGGCAAAAGAGTGGCTGTCAACCACACTGTTAGTCATGCGATGGTATGAGGGAACGAGTGCCTCGTGATCGCCCGTCACGGTACACTTGCTTGATCCCGAAAGGCCTCAAGTGGATCGCGGACACGTGTCTTCACGCGCGGGCGGAGACAGCGGGACCCTGGTCCCGAAGAACGCGGGTATTCTCATAGGCGAGTTGAAAGGCTCTCAGATTCCTGTCCAGTGCGTCGCCCTTGAACTTCCCTCTGATGGCCTGTCTGATATGGTCAGCGCTCACCAGACTCGACGCGGCGGCGAATGGACCCAGTATAGACGTGGAGATCAGCACGTTTCCGTCAACAATCAGACCGGCCGCTTCAGAGGAGTGGAACGCGTCCGATACCGCGATGGTGAATGGGCCTTCTATGCCAAGATCCGTCGGCGCAAGGGCGCTGTTGACAACCAACAAGCCGCCTTCCTTCAGATTCGCCGTCACGTTGACCATTTCCAACAGGTTGTCATCCAGTACAACGGCCACATCCGGCGTCAAGACATTTGAAAAGGTCCGGATAGTGTGCTCGGCTATCCTCGTATGCACGCTCACCGGCGCGCCTCGCCTCTCCGAGAAATAGGTGGGCTTTGCGCTCACACCTTTGAAACCCTCGTAATAGGCGGCCTCCGTGAGGATCTTCGCGGCCGTGACAGCTCCCTGTCCGCCTCTTCCGTGCCAAACGATCTCGTATGATTCACTCATTGATCTCTCCGACCTTAACCCCGTTTAACCCTCTTACATTAATTCATGCGAGCTCTTTCGTCAACGGATTCTCAGAGACGGCAGTCTGTGCAGGGGATTTCGAAATGAACGGCTTCGCCGCGGATTCGCATCAGCCCCGACAACGAGACGGACCGGAGAGGTCGCGGGAGTCCGCGGGGAAATCGGCTCGCGTCAGGCTGAAAGAGAACGGCCCCGGGAGCCTGAAAGCCTGTCCATACAGATTGAAATGTAGTGGGGGTCGATTTCGTACCCGACAAAGCGCCGGTCGCACTGCACCGCGGCAAGTGCGGTGGTGCCGCTCCCCATAAAAGGGTCCAGGACCGTGTCGCCCTCGAAGGTGTACAGGCGGATGAGGCGTTCCACGAGAGCCACGGGAAAGGGAGCCGGATGGCCAACTCTTCGGGCCGATTCAGGAGGGATCTGCCATACGCTGGTCGTTGCTGCCATGAATTCATCCCGGCTGATGGTCGATCGACCTTTGGGGGCACGGTCAAAACGAAGCTTCGAGAAGATGAGAATATACTCGTGCAAGTCCCTCAACGTCGGATTTGTTGCAGAAAGCCAGGAGCCCCACGCGCAGGAACCGCTCGCCCCTTTCCCCTTGACCCAGATGATCTCGCCCCGCATGAGAAACCCGAGCTCGGCAGCCAGAGCCGCGACGTGGGAATTCAAAGCAAGATACGGCTTGCGACCGAGATTGGCTACATTGAACGCCATGCGTCCGCCGGGAAGCAACACGCGGTACGTTTCCGCGAGAACCCTCCGGAGAAAGGCAAGGTACTCCTCGAGAGTGAGGTCCTCGTCATAATCCTTCCCCACATTGTACGGCGGCGAAGTAACCATCAGAGCTTCCGAATAGTCCGGCAGCTCGTGCATCTCCTCGCAGGAATGCTGAAATACCCGGTCGAGAATGTCAGGGGGAAGTGGACTGATCTCGTCCGCCCCCTTCACGCACGGCGCCGCGGAGCAGAGCTTCCTTCGGTAGAAGATCGAAGAATCGTGCCCCTCG
>JARRRG010000446.1:0-3359 GCA_037380965.1 Deltaproteobacteria bacterium | reverse complement strand
TACGCGGCCGTTCGTTTCCTGAGCGAATAGAGTTCGAACCAGGCCCGGAGCGCAGGGGGATCGTGATAATCTGCTCCCTCTGCGGAAGACCGGTTCAGAGAGTTTTTGTATCACAATGTCGCGTGTGAGGAAAACACGAACTGTTGCCGTTCCCGGCGTGAATAGGGCTGCAACCCTTGCGACAAAGGGTTTGTGTCAATATGATAGGATGATGAGAAAAACGATTGATCCTATTCGCAGGAATGGGATGGGAGCGAAATCCGCTCAAGGAGTTCTCTGATGGATGATGACAAGCTCAAAGAACTGATCATGAAGAAGCAATCAAACCAGCGCATTTCGTGTCAGACTGCCTGTGAGATCGCGGAGCAAGCCGGGGTGTCAAAAATGAGGGTCGGTCGGCTGATCGACGAAATGAAAATCAAGATTCATTCCTGTCAACTGGGGTGCTTCAAGTAGCCGGCACAAAGGGGCCCTCAGAATTCCTCGCCTTCTTTCGGCTGCACAAAAAGCGGGATCACGACGTCCTGACCGGTCTTGTGAAGATGCAGAATGATCCCTTTGCTGTTCACCTGGGTCACCGTGGCGCCGCCAATCTGCATTCCGGGCATCACGAAGTATCCTCTCCCGTCCGGATCTTCCACCATGCCTTTGAATTGCCCTTCATTGATCTGGATCACTCCCACGAGCTTCAATTGGGATCGATCAAAACGGCAGAGGGGAGCGGACGGCGGACAATCGCTCGGGAGTATTTCTGTTGGCTGCCTGAACGGATCACGCTCCGCGGAAAAGACGGTCTTGACCTTCGGTTCTTTCTTGGTCGCCCGCGTGACCGGAGACAACTGGCCCGGCGGCCGTTTCTTGCCCGATGGAATTGTCTTCTCGGAGACACTCGCCTCTGACGAGCGCACTTGAGGCTTGTCCGCGGCGGGTCGCTGCTCTATGGACTCGGTCGGGCCGGGGTTTACGCGAGGCGTCCCTTTCTGAACTTGCACCAGCAAAAAGGGCGAGACCTGAGCAGCAGAGGAGATGGCGGGAGATTGTCCTCGCAGAAGTCCATCCACGGCTCTGTTGAGTTCCTCGCATCCGGTTAGCAGAGCCAAGAGCGAGAGGGTAAGGCCCAGGGCAACGATCTTGATAGGTATGTATGATTTCAGATGCAGGTTCATTCTGAGACCTCACTGGATGACATTGGTTGGTTCAGCGCCTGCGCCGTCTCTTGCCTTTTTTCCGCGCCTTTGCCTGCGCGGTGATTCTTTTGATCTCTTCAGGAGAAAGACGTCGATAGGTCACTCCGCTGATTTGGGCATCCAGAGGAATCACATCCAGCTTCTTGGCTAATTCGCCCTCTCTCCCGCGCATCCCACCTTTTTTCAGTGTGATCTTCGGGACATTGACGATTCGGGGAAGATCTTTGAGGCTGGCGAGAAAGGCACCATGTTTCTGGTAATCCCCTTGAACGCTTAACGAGATGGGGATCGTCGCATAATAGAGCTCGCGGTTTATGTGTTCCTTGCCCGGGACGAATCGCTTGGCAACCAAATTGTTCTCGCTCAACAGGTCAGTAATCTTTTTCAGAAGCTCTTCAATCTCTTGTTTCTGCGGAAGAGACGCGACCATGCTCTGTAGCTCATGTTTGAGCTTCACGATGCGTTTTTTGAGCGCGGGCCCTTGTTTGAGTATCTTCTCCTCATTAATAATTGCTATCTTGATGCGGCCAATCTGTTTTTGAAGCCCGTCGATGCGCACGAGCATGTCGGACACCACAAAGAAATAGAAGAGAACTAGAATCAGGGCAGCCAAAGCCACCACGATCACTGTCCGGTGGATTTTGTTGAGCCTGAAGAACATCTCCTCTGCAGTCATGACGGCACCCTCAGCGTTGTCTTCCGACGATGGTGAAGCTCATGGTAGCTCCCTTACGGACTATCTGAACCAGCTTGACACGGGAGAAAAAGCTTTTTTCATTCTTATCTGCCGAATCGAGCCATGGATGTTTCAACGTGAACCCTTGCTTGATTTTTTGCAGGCGATGGACAAAATTTACTACCACGGTGTTGTCCACACCCTTGCCGACGAGCGAAAATCTTTTTCCCGTCTTGCTGATACTTGAGAGCCAGACTTCGTCCGGAATGGCGATGGAAAGAGCGGCCATAAACGGCGCGGGCGTGTTGCGAATCCGCGTCAGTTTCTTGATCGTGTCCACCTGCCTCTGCAGCCTAGCAATCTCGGCCTTGAGCTTGTTAATCTCCTTGTTCTTTCTCTTCAATTGGTTCAGCTTGCTTTGCTGCTGGCGCTGCTCGGCTTGCAGGGAACTCACCTTTGTGGACAGCCACCAATAGGTCCCGGTCATGGCCAAAATGGTAATCAGGAGAATGGCCACCGCCAGGGTGGCGAACTGTTTCAGTTCGCGCGTGCGAAGCATTTGCCGTATCGGGAGCAGATTGATCTTTACCATGTTATACCTGCTTGTCTTTCTCGTCCCTCAAAGCTAAACCAACCGATACCGCCATGGACGCCCCGATCCTGCTCAGATAGTCCAGATCGAAAACCTTCTCATTGATCTTCAAGCTCCGAAACGGATCTACGATCTCCACGGGAATATTCAGCTCGGTTTCCATCGACGAGGAAAGACCGTACGTCGCGGAGCCACCCCCTGACAGGAAAATCTTCTGAATGGGATCGTAGGAAACGTTGGTCGAGAAGAAGTCGAGAATCTTTTGCAGCTCCGAAACAAGATAATCCACTGACCGCTGGAAAATTTTGCGTAGGTTTCGCGCACTTATCCCGTCAAGCTGGGCACCTCTCTTGATATTCTCGGCTCGTTCGTAATCGACATCAAAGAATCTCATGATCTCCCGGGTTATCGAATCGCCGCCAAGGGGTAAATCCCGAGTGTACTGAGAAGCGCCGGATTTCAGAATGTTCACGTTGATCGTATTCGCCCCGACGTTTACCAGAGCGACCACCTCCTCCTGAACGTTCGGATAGCAGAATTCGTACATCACCTCCAACGCGAACGTATCCACATCCATGACGGAAGGCGTGAAGTTCAGCGATGAGACCAGATCCAGGTACTCGGCCACGTAATCCTTCTTCGCGGCCACCAGCACCACTTCCATGGTCCCCTCTTTTTCCGGCCGGTCTCCCATGATGAAGAAATCGAGATTGACGTCCTTGATGTCAAACGGAATATATGGTTCCGCCTCCATCTGAATCTGCCGCTCCAGTTGCGCATCGTTCATGGAAGCCATGGTCACCTGCTTGATGATCACGGCTTTCCCCGCCACGGAGGTGGCGACCTTCCTTGTGCGGCTCTTCGAATTCTTATGCAGACTGCTGATGGCGAGGCCCACTGCATC
>JARRRG010000445.1:0-3368 GCA_037380965.1 Deltaproteobacteria bacterium | reverse complement strand
CATGACCGCGGAGGTCTACCGCATGAAGCGGCAGAGGCGGGGGCTGATCGTTGGGATGAACGATGCCGGAATGGGCCTGGTAACCCTGCCTGTGGTAACCGTGCACGTCAGACTTGATGACGGGAACGAGGTGCAGGCGAAGCTCAATTGCTGCACCGCATGCCTGGGACGCCTCTCGCTGGGAGATGAGGTACGGGTATCCGACACGCGTGACGGCTGGGTGGTCAATCTTCCCTGGCTGAGAACCGGCGCGTGCTCGGCCGGGTCGAGCAGGAACGATGATGCACAGTCCAAGGTCCTATAATCGATGTGACGGCACGGTGGAACCGCTGGTTGTCCGGGAGGAGTGTGCCTAGTGGAGATTCTGGGATACATAACCCTCTTTCTGTTCTTGGGCCTCGTATTGCTCACCCTGTTCGGGTACATACGAACCCCGGTCCAGACCGTCCTTGTGCTCGCCACTGTCCTCTGCCTGATCGTCGGTGGGATCTTTCGATACGCGTACTCCGGCTGGGCCGCGGTCCTGCTCATGCCCAACGAGTTCCTCGGTGGGATCATTCTTCACCCCATCACCGCCCTGCTCACCGGCCTTTTCTTGGCCGGCGGCCTGAAGGCTTCGGGAGGCTTTGAAGCTCTCAAAGTGATTCTGCGCTATCTGCGCCGGAGCCCCATCGGTCTGGTCGGCACCCTCGTAATTCTGATAAATCTCCCCGTAATCTCGTCCCTGCCGTGCGGCCGCATATTGGCCGCGGCGTTGTTGCCGCTTTTGTTCACGTTCGGCCTCGAGGGAGGAATGGGGATCCTGACGAAATCTCAGCTTATCGTGCTTGTGGGTTCATTCACGCGCAACGCGATGGGATCGTGCGGGCCTTCTCCCATCGGCGGAGTGGGCCAAATCGGCGAGGGTTTTCTGGGAAGCTTCTTTGCGACCGCGTCAGACGGGATACTCCGGGCGCCCCAGGCATTTTCCCTGATGCTCGGCACTGCCATTGTGGCGGTATTCCTGAAGGTGATCAGTCAGAGGCTCTATCCTAATGATGTGGCCCTGAGAGAGGCTCCGCCTTCAGCAGGGGGTGAAGAGCGGGTCGAGCCGGAGATTTCCGCACCCTGGCAAGGCTACCTGGCGCTCGTGATCTTCGTCACATCTCTCCTGATTGCCATATTTCAGCCTTTAGGAAAAATGCCCGTTCAGACGGTGCTCGTGGTAGGCGCGGTGGTGATGGTGGTCGCGTGTCGCATTCGACTCAATGATTTGCTGGAAGGGATCATCCTGTTGCCCGTAACGGCCATGGCCGCCGGATTCCTGGCTGCTGGCGCGCTCGCCGCGACAGGGGGCTTTGACGCGCTCGGCGTTATTCTCAACAGTCTCATTAACATACCGTTTCTGGGACTTGCCGGTATGCTCGCTATTTTCGTGCAATTTCAGACTATACTGCCTCTCTCGTGCGCGCGCATCCTTACCGCCGCGCTCGTGCCGGTTCTCTATCTGTTCGGCCCGGCCAAGTTCGGATTTTTGACGTGGCCTCAACTCGCCATTGTCATGGCCGCGTACATCATCAATGCCACTACCTCATGCGGACCGTCTCCGCGGGGTGGGGGAGGCATGATGGGCGAGGGACCGATGCGTTCGGAAACCGGTTTCATTCGGGGAGCGTACACCTTTGCGTCCATGGCGATCATGGCCCCGTTGGCCGCGATCTACATGAAGTTCCTCAATCTCTCCGTATTCGAGCCGTCGAACCCGAAATTCATGAGGGACATCGTTACCATCGGAGAGTTCGCGCTCGCGGTAGCAGGAGTGAATCTCCTCTTCATCTTCATCGGCGGGCGCCTCTTCGGAAGCAATCAATCGAGAAACTGGTGGACGCAATTAATCGGATTCCTCATTGGAGGAGCCATAGCGGGCGGAGTGCTTTCCTTCGCTCTGTTCGAGATGGATTGGAAGTCAATCGCTCAGGGGATGTCGGGCGGGATTGTGGCCGCGCTCCTCATCAGTCTTATGGTGCCGCGTTCGCTCTCGAGACGGATGACCGCGACCCTTACCGGTCCCGAACTATGAGGTACGCACGTTGTTGACCTGGTTTATCTTTCTCTTTGTTGGAACACTCTCCGGGGTGATCATCGCCTGGGCTCTGGATATGAAGACCCCGAGAGAGTTGCTGCAGGGAGCGCTCGGCGGATTTATCGCGGGATTGTTGATGTCCGGCATGCTCCCACACTGATTTCAGGATAGCTTTCGTATGTCGAACAAACAAACGGATACGCCGATGAAACATAAACGGGAAGATACCGAGCAGCCGATGGTTCTTCCCGGAATTCATCGGTACCAGTTTTTCACGAACCTCAAGGACCGGGGATGGACCATCAACCTCGATCGCGCGGCCTTGTTCGGGGTGGTGGCCGCCCTGCTCGCAACCATAATCAAGCCGGTCCTCCATGGGAACGCGGCCACGATTTACTGTTACGAGTGCAGGGCCTGCTACGCGACGCAGGACCGCTGCCCGGTAGGCATCAGCTTTCAGGCCGAGCTGGTCGTCGCGGGTCGAGTGAGTGATTATGACCGGTTCATTCGTAATGGCGGTCTGAAGTGTATCCGATGCGGAAACTGTCAGAGTTTCTGTGTGCAATATCTTCCGCTGCCCCAGATGTTCGGCACCATGCAGGAAGACACGCGCGCGGCCATAAAGAAGGGAATGGTCCCTCGGTACGCCCTTCAGCGGGCCATGAATCAAGGCTTGGTGGGAAAGGAATTCATCAATGACGTGGTCAAAGCTCTGGCGTGACCCCAAGGGGTTCCTCTGGCAGGCACTCACTACCCGAGGGGTACGTCTGATCATCTATCTCATAGTGACCGCGGCTGTCTTTCCCTCGAGCAGGTCCATCGTGCTTGCCGTTATGTTCGTGTGCCTGGGAGTTGTATGGACCCGGGATTACCGAAGGGCAAAAAGCCCGAAAATATTTTATCTGCTCGCGGCGCTGGCCGTGCTGGTGGTGGGGTACACGGTGACCCGGATTGACGTAACAAAGGTGGATGAGCAACGTATCGCCTGGAGCCCCTGGGGCGCGGGTATCAAACGGGTCAATGACGGGACCTACACCGGGGTCGGGGAGGGATTCAGAGGACCGATTGAGGTTCGCGTCCAGGTCAGGAATCACCGGATCATCGACATCCAAACCGTCGAGTACCCCGATCTCATTTCCGTCCTGGACAACCCCCTGGCACAGTACAGACGGCAGCTACTCGAGGCAGGCAGACTGGAGCGACCGGCTACGCCTCGCATGTTCCGCGGGGCACAGCATACCCTCACGGGGTATGTCAATGCCATCGAAACAGCCTTGAGCAAGGGCATTCCCCAGTATCCACACTA
>JARRRG010000444.1:0-3368 GCA_037380965.1 Deltaproteobacteria bacterium | reverse complement strand
CCCGCTCGGTGCTGTTCAGCCGGATGCACGCGGCGGTTGGCTCATCCCGGCTGAAATTGGCTGTACCACTCATTGAAGATCAAGAGCAGCCAGATCCGGTGAGCGTTGTCCGCACGGCCCTCCTGATGATCCTTCCAAAGCTTTTCCACGAAGTCGGGCCGGAAGAGATCGTGCTCCGGACTGAGAAGCCGATCTCTGGCCCAGTCCTGAAGTTCGTTCTTCATCCATGAACCGAGCGGCACCTGAAATCCGTATTTGGATCGCCGAAGTATGGGCGCGGGGACGTAATCCCGGCTCGCGTCCTTCAGGATTCTTTTGCTCGTTCTGCCGCTCAGCTTAAAGTTCAGGGGCAGCCCACAGGCAAACTCCACGAAACGGTAATCGAGGAGCGGAGACCGCACTTCGAGGGAATGGGCCATGCTCATGCGGTCCACTTTGGCGAGGATGTCTTCGGCAAGATAGCTCTGGAGATCGGAAAACAGCATTCGGCTGACGGGATCGAGTCCTATCCATTGCCGCGCGGCTGAAAGCACGGGATCTATGTCCACCTCATAATCCATACCGGTCAGGGCGATCACCTGCTCGCGGGAAAAGGTCCGCGGAACCGCTGCGAGCGGATCCTGGCGCATGCGTCGCGCCGCGTCCATGAACAGCTTGAGCTTCTTGGTGAAACTGGTGCCATAGTAATCCGTTGTCGCGGGGAGACGCTCGATCATGGGCTCAATGATCCGTGTCCGCAGAGGGGCCGGAAGTAGATCGTACGCAGTCTGAAAACGCCGGGCCAGGTACCGGTCATACCCTGCAAACAGCTCGTCGCCGCCGTCGCCGGAGAGGGCCACGGTGACGTGGCGCCGAGTCCGCTCCGCGAGGTGCCAGGTGGGAATGGCCGAGGAATCGCCAAAGGGCTCCCCGAAGTGGCGGACTATTCGGGGAAAGAGGTCTTGCGTCTCATAGTTTACGGGATATTCTCTGTGCTCCGTGCCGAGTGCGCGGGCCGCGAGTCTGGACCACGATGACTCGTCGTGGCTGGTGCCCGGGAAGGAAATGCTGAAGGTTTTTACCCGATCGGAACGATTCTTTCGCATCAGTGCGGTAATAAAAGTCGAATCGATCCCTCCGCTGAGAAACGCGCCCAACGGCACGTCCGACACGAGTCGCATCGACACCGCGTCCTCCAGGAGCGCTACGAGGCAGGCCTTACTGCTGTCGTAGTCAGCGTCTTGCCTGGGCCGCGGCGGCGTCCAATATCTCCGGACTCGCAATCCTCCTGCATCAAATATCGCGATGTGCGCGGCAGGAAGTTTGTTCACGCGGCTGAAAATCGTGTGAGGCGCGGGAATGAAATCGTACAGGAGATACTCGAACAGCGCCTGCTCCGAGAGTTCCCGCGAAACCGCGGAATCCTGCACCAGTGAGAAAAGCTCGGACGAAAAAGAAAGCCTGCCGTTGCCGGCGCTGTAATAGAGGGGTTTCTTGCCCAGCCTGTCGCGCGCGAGCAGGAGTTTCTTTTCTTGATCGTCCCACACGGCCACGCTGAACATCCCGTTGAGATCGTCCACCATGGCTTCCTTTTTTTCCAGGTAGAGCTCGAGCACCACTTCCGTGTCGGATGTCGTTCGGAATCGATGCCCCCGGCCCTCGAGATCCTCACGAAGCTCCTGAAAATTATAGATCTCTCCGTTGAAAACCAGCGCGGTTCGGCCGTCGCTCGAAAGCATGGGCTGCTTTGCGGCCTCCGAGAGGTCAAGTATCGAGAGGCGCCGGTGGCCGAGCACACACTTTGCGAACGAGTGTGACCCCTCCATGTCCGGGCCCCGGTGTCGCAGGCAACGGCTCATCTCCACCACCGTCTGGAGGGAGGTCTGACCGGTAAAATCAGTGATTCCGCATATTCCACACATCGAAAATCGTCCCCGGGATCCGAGTGAGTCGTTCCCCCAGACTGACCGACCGTGTCGGTTCTGCCTGGTAGGACTTCTGATCGCGCACCTTCCCCATTACCATTGGGAGGCCGAGAAAATCCAGATCGTAATTCCCGAGGCAGTGGTTTCACGGGCCCGACCGTAATTTGGTGCGGAAATATGGGTGATTTCAGTCCCCACGCGGGATCGCCGCACCGCGCGGCGTCCAACAAATCTGGCCCTTTAAGACTGTTTTCCTTGACATTTGCATGATTTTATGGAAGTTGTTTCACGCCATCAGCCGTAACTTCTTGCGGCGGAACCGTTTTAGGGTGTAGTGGTGTGAGGAGTGGGAGAATGATCCAGGTCCGATGTCCTGAATGCGGATACCTCCAAACACTATCTGAAGAGCGATTTTTAGCCGTACCTGAAGATTTTCTCACCTGCCCCCACTGTCATACCCGTGTCCCCAAGGAATGGAATCCTGTCGATCCCGAATCGGTTCCGGAAGAGGCCCGCCACAAAATCCTCGCGTTTTCACGACGGATTCTCAACGGCCGCGACGTGACCATTGATCTGGTTCACGCACTCGAGGCGCTCGTGCGTCATCACGGCCCGATGGAGGGGAGCGCGAAGGCCCTGGGTATAGCGTACGCCCGCTTGAATGAACCTCGGAAGGCGGAAGATTTTTTGAATCAAGCTCAGCAGGAATCGCCTGACGATCCGGAGATCTTGCGCCATTTTCTTCATATTCGGCTGGCTGAGGAGCGATATGATGAAGCTGTAGAGGCAGGTCAGGCGCTCATCGACATCTCGGGTGCGAGGCTCGAGGACGAGGATGTTGCACGGCTGGCCCTCGCCCTCCTGGGTCTGAATCGGACCACCGATGCGAGCATGCTGATGGAGTCCTACCCCGACCTGGATCGGAGCAATCCCGTGGTCAAACAGGCTCGGCGGTACCTGAACCGAGCCGTGAATCCGGGGCTCATGAACCTTTTCGGCAACTGGGCCTCCCTGAACCGCTTCCTTGGCGGAAAGGGCCAGGAAGCGCTCAGATCTCTGAAGCATCGGACCCGCACCGTCATGCGATACCCGCTGAACTCACACGGAACCCATTGGGCAAGCGAATCCGACCTACAAAGACAGAAGGATAATGAAATGTCCCGCACCACACCACGCGACCCCCACAAATTGCCCCAAGTGCTCGAATACTGGATCTACTCCTCTGGTGAAGTTGTGCCTGGGTGGGAGACTATCACTGACCGCCTCGCGAGATTGCATTCCAGTGCGGAGGAACGGGAGCGCACATTCAATATACTGGAATCCCTCATGGAGAAAAAGTGCCTGACCATCGAATATGTTACGAGGCGACAGGCAAAAGAGTTTTTTGATTATCCGGTCGAGCTCATTCCCCGTAACGCGAGAGCAGTCAGCGAGGCTGATCGAAAGACGCTGGCCGAGGCTCAA
>JARRRG010000443.1:0-6070 GCA_037380965.1 Deltaproteobacteria bacterium | reverse complement strand
TGAAAGAGTACGTGAAGAGCTCCTCTGAGCCGGTCTAAGCTCCCGAGGGCTCCGATCAATCCCCGTCCCGCTTTCGCCCCTTTCGGACTCGAATCCTTTCTCGAACCTCCTCGACGTTCGATTGGGCTTCTCCTTCCTCCGCTGCCGTCTGTTCTTCCGCCTCTCCCTTTGCCTGTTCCTCACCGGCATCCGTCGTCTGCCGCTGACGACTCCTCCGGGCATACAGCCAGAAGATAAGCGTGCCGCCGGCAAGGTAAAAGAGCAGGCCGCATCTCCCCAGGGGTAATCGAGCGCACAGGGTCTCCGGTAACGCCACCAGGGCAAATGTCGCGAGGAGGAAGAAGAGCAAGAGGAGCGCAATATTTGATAAATTACCTGAAGGATTAGCCATATCACATGTATTTTTTTGCTAGAATATGGAACATTTTGTCGCAAGGATGGTCATGAAATAGTGTGGATGAGGCATGCCCCGTAAGATTGGCGGAAAAGCTCCGGTAAGACCGACTTCCCGAGATCTTGCGGGGTTGCTGCCTTGTGATCGCCTCCTCCAACGGGATCGGACCGCGATCACTCGGGGCCTTTCAGTCGTATCAGCGTAGCGCCCCAGCCGCCTCCTTCCAAGGGAGCCTGGGCAAAGCTTTCAACGAGCGGATGTCTCTTCAGGAGCGACCGGACGCGGTCTCTGAGAATGCCTTTCCCTTTCCCGTGAATGATCCTGACGTCCCGGATCTCCTTGTCCAGGCACGCGGTAAAATAATCATCGAGCAGCCCCGGCAGCTCCCGAGGTTGAAAGGTATGAAGGTCGAGGACCCCATCGATGGGAAGCTCCAGGGGTTCTTCCTGGGGCGAGGACGATTGAGCGTGGTCTTCGGACGTTTCGTTTTCTTTCATGAGCCCCCGTCTCCCGGTGGGCGCGTGCGGTGGCACCTTCGCCCTGCGGTGCTTCCGACGCGGACATCTTCCGTATTTCTATAGAAGTCAATAAGATCCGATATGTCAAGCCCGGTCGGCGCCTTGTCTTTTGAGACATCTCATGGTAGAGCATGAACCGGACTCGCTTTCATCGGTCGAGGGCTCGGGACCATGAAGTTGCGCTTCTTTGTTGAATTCCGCTGTCGTGCCAGGCTCCGGCCGGGCATGCCGGTTACTCTCTCGCCGTGCGATTTCGGCCGGGTGACTCATCAGGCGTGAGCGAGGATGGAGGCGGGAATGAGAGCGTCAAGGCGAATGCGATGGCCCCTGTAGAAGGACTTTCCTGGGAGACGCCGGGGGATGGGACGGCCGGCCCCTCTCGGTCTCACATTGTGGAAAAGCCTGGCATAGAGAATGCCGGCTTCCTCGGCCATCAGGGGGGAGCATTTCAACGGGAACGATTTCGCGGAAGAGGCCCTCGACAAAGGAGCCAAATTCGCGGTGGTCAGTCGGGAAGAGCTCTTTGAGCGGCCGCTTCCTTCCGACAAGACGGTGATTCAGGTAGCCGATACCCTGTCCGCGTTGCAGGGACTGGCCGCGGCGTATCGAAGTCGCATGGCGTGCCCGGTGGTGGGTATTACCGGGAGCAACGGTAAGACGCTCGTCAAAGAGATGCTCGCCTCAATACTGTGCCTCGAGCACAAGATCTACCGATCTCCCCTCTCGTACAACACGCAAGTTGGGGCCGCGCTGGCCCTGCTGGGTATGAGGCCCGAGCATGAGGTGAGTGTCATCGAGGCGGGAATCAGCCTGCCGGGTGAGATGGACCGCCTGGAACGGATGATCAGACCGGACCACGGCATACTCACGGTGATCAGCAAGGCCCATATCGGAGGCCTCGGAACCCTCGATCATACTCTCGAGGAAAAGCGCAAGCTTTTCAGGCATCTGACACGAGACTCGTTTCTGGTGGTCAATGCGGACGATCCGTTGAGCGCGAGCCTCCTGTCCTCGCTCGACTGCAAGATTGTTTCGTTCGGCCTTTCCGACGGAGCCGACGTGCGCGCGACCGATCTGGTAGCCCTTCCTGAAAAGGGACATCGGTTCCGGATCCGAGTCTTCGGAACAGAAATACCCGTCATGCTTCCCGTGCCCGGGCACTTTAACGTGCTCAATGCGCTCGCGGCCGCGGCAAGTGCGACGCTGCTCGGGGCGTCACCGGATGCGATCCGCAAGGGACTTGAGGAGTTTCACCCTTCTCCTATGCGGCTCGAGATCCATACTACGGTCACGGGCGTCACCTTGATCAATGACACCTACAATTCAGACCCGGCCTCCATGAAAGGAGCGCTTGATGTTCTTGCCAAGGTCGGCAAGGGAAACCGGAAGATCGCGATCCTCAGCGACATGTTGGATCTGGGCCTGCACAGCCGGGAAGAGCACGTGGCCGCGGGCAAGGACGTTGTCCGCGCGCAAGTGGATCACCTGATCACGGTGGGAGAGAATGCCGCGCTTATCGGTCAGGCCGCGGTTCATGAAGGCATGAATTACCGGCAGATCGTCAATACGCGCAGCTATAACGAGGCCGCGAAGGAACTTGAGAAGATCATGAACCGCGGGGACGTCGTCCTCTTCAAGGGCTCCCGATGGTTCCGACTGGAGCGGATCGCCAAAGAGTTGGTCGGTTCCATTAGCGCTACCAGGCTCGAGGTGAACCTTGACGCGATCGCGGCGAACATCAAGACGATCCGCGGAATTGTCGGCGACAATGTGGCCATTATGGCTGTGGTCAAGAGCTTCGGATACGGAAATGACTCCATACGGACGTCAAAGGTTGCCCTCGAGAACGGCGTAAACTACCTCGCGGTGGCCTTCCCGGACGAAGGGGCCACTCTGAGGGAAAACCGTGTGGAATCCCCGATACTTGTGTTTAATGTGCTCGCCGAAGAGGTGGACAAAATCGTCAGGTATCGCCTGAGCGCGGTCGTCTCGTCCTTCGAACTGGCCGAAGCCTTGAACCGTGCAGAGGGGGCACGTCGCAAAATCCCCGTCCATGTCAAGATCGACAGCGGGATGGGCCGCTCAGGGGTGTGGGTCGATGACGCTCTCCCCTTTGTAGAGAGCGTATGGGCCATGAAAAACCTGGAACTGGAAGGTATCATGACCCATTTCTCGAGCGCGGACGATCCGGGGGACGATGAGTACACGAGAGCCCAAATCGACTCTTTCAACAAGCTCGTTGACGAGCTGAAAAGGAGAGGGTACCGCTTCCGATACGTTCATGCGGGCAATACCGCGGCCCTGGTCAGGTTCCCGGAGACTCATTTCAATATGGTGAGGCCGGGCCTGGGAATTTACGGCATGTATCCCTCGGACTCGGTGAAGTCCTCGATTCATCTGGAACAGGTGATCACCTTTTCCACAAAGATCGCCCAGCTCAAGGAACACCCGCCGGGTCGCTGCATCTCATATAATCGCCGGTACGTCACCCCGCGCTCGTGCACGATCGCGACGTTGCCCGTCGGTTATAATGACGGGTATCCTCGCTTCCAATCGAACGTCGGTGAGGTGCTTGTACGGGGGCGTCGAGTCCCCGTGGTGGGGACGGTCTGCATGGACGCCACGATGATCGATGTAACCGACGTCCCTGACGCAAGAGTCGGTGACGAAGTCGTACTCATCGGACGCCAGAGAGACCAGGAAATCTTGCCCGACGAGATCGCAGCCAATGGTGGGACCATCAATTACGAGATCGTCTGTAAGATCTCTCCCCGGGTTACGAGAATATTTGTCCAAAGCTAGCCGCCCGGCATGCAGCAACCCACATGACGGCCGCCGGCCTGATGCGAGCCCCTGGAGCCCCGGAGCACTTGCCGCGCAGGAGAAATCGTTGCACCCGGAATCGGTGAGACAAGCGACCCGTTGGGGGAAACCCGGTCGAGTTGATGAGGTATGGGTGAGCCTCGGCAAGAGGCACCGCTCGGGGCTTCCGGGACCGGATGAAGACGTGCAAATGGAAGGTTGTGGGGAAGAGCTATGAAGGTCATGGGCCTCATCGGCGGAATGAGCTGGGAATCGTCCCTCGAATACTATCGGATCATGAATGAGGAGGTACGAGAACGTCTGGGCGGACAGCATTCAGCCAAAATCCTCATGTTCAGCGTGGATTTTCATGAGATAGAGGCCTGTCAGGTGGAGGACCGATGGGAGGACGCGACCGCGCTCCTCACCGACGCGGCCCGGCGACTCGAAAGAGGGGGCGCGGATTATCTGCTCATTTGCACCAACACGATGCACAAGGTCGCGGACGGAGTGCAACGCGCGGTGAGCATTCCGTTGCTCCACATCGGGGACGCCACCGCGGAAGAAGTGAAGCGATTGGGTCTGTCATCGGTGGGACTGCTGGGTACCCGGTACACCATGGAACAGGACTTTCTCAAGGGCTATCTCTCTTCGAGGCATGGCCTCGAGGTGATTGTCCCCGGTGAAGAAGCTCGCACCGCGGTTCACGACATCATTTACGATGAGCTGTGCCTCGGAAAACTCGTGGATGAATCCAAGGAGCGGTTACTGAGCATCGTTGCCGGGCTTGCGGCAGACGGCGCGGAAGGCGTAATTCTCGGTTGCACGGAGCTGCCGCTTCTTTTGCGTCCCGATGATTCAGGACGATCCTTATGATTCACCCGGACGTGCGGCAGGCCCTGCAATCCTTGTCTCGTGCTCCTGACGCAGCGCGCGGCACGAACGTTTCTGGTTCCCGTAGGAGAACACGTTGTTACGTGAGGTCTTCCTGCATGAAAGCGATAGCACATGAGTACCGAGCGCGCCTCTCATCAGGGGATTGAAAATCGCCCGGCGGAACTGCTCCAGAGACTCCTTCAGTTTGACACGACCAATCCACCGGGAAATGAAGCGGAATGCGTGCATTTCATCAACGACCTGCTCGTGGAGGCAGGCATGCAAACCACCCTGCTTCGTCCAGACCCCAACCGCCCCAATTTGATCACCCGGCTCAAAGGCCAGGCCCGCGCGCCTGCATTGCTGCTGTACGGCCATGTCGATGTGGTAACCACAGCCGGGCAGGAGTGGACCTATCCCCCTTTCGAGGGGCGAATCGCTGACGGCTGCGTCTGGGGTCGCGGCGCGCTGGACATGAAAGGCGGGGTGGCAATGATGGTGAGCGCGATCCTGAGGGCCAAAGCCCGCGGCCTCGTGCCCGCGGGTGACATTGTGCTTGCCATCCTCAGTGATGAAGAGGACGGTGGAGACCAGGGCGCCAGGTTCCTCGTCCAAGATCATGCAGAGCAGTTCGCGGGGATCCGTTACGCGATTGGTGAATTCGGCGGTTTCTCCTGGTATGCCTTTGACCGGAAGTTCTATGGCATACAGATTGCCGAAAAACAAACGTGCTGGATGAAAGCCACCCTGCGAGGGGAAGGCGGTCACGGATCCCAGGCCCTGCGTGGCGGCGCGATGGGCAAGCTCGGACGAATGCTCGACCGGTTGGATCGACGCCGTTTGCCGGTCCACATTACCCCCGTGGCCCGCATGATGATTGAGCGTATCGCAGAGGCTCTGCCCTTTCCGAGGAGCTTTGGGGTCCGTCAGCTCCTCAATCCCGTTCTCTCCGACCACCTCTTGCGACTGCTCGGCGAGCGGAGCCGAAACATTGAGCCGATGCTCCACAATACGGTGAACGTCACTATTGTGAGAGGAGGCGAGAAGGTTAACGTCATTCCCTCCGAGCTTGTGGTTGAACTGGATGGGCGGTTGTTGCCCGGGTTCCGTCCCGACGACCTCATCTCCGAGATCCGGGAAGTCGTCAAAGAGGATGTGGAAATTGAGGTACTCCGGTACGATCCCGCTCCCGGTGAGCCTGACATGGGCCTGTTCGGCACCTTGGCCGATGTCTTACGGGAGGCCGACCCGGAAGGAGTGCCCGTGCCCGTACTCTTGCCGGGAGCAACCGATGCACGCTTCTTCTCTCGATTGGGCATTCAATCGTATGGCTTCCTGCCGATGAATCTGCCTGGCGGTTTTGACTTCACACGGCTCGTACATGCGGCTGACGAACGCATTCCCATAGCGTGCCTGGATTTCGGGACCGCGGCGCTGTACAGGACGTTGGAACGATACGGGGAGTGACGACCGACCTGAA